>JALZID010000096.1 GCA_030860485.1 Pseudomonadota bacterium
TCTTTTGCTTAAAGGCTGGATATCACCGGTGGTGATGTCCAGCGCAACGCTACAAACTCTCTGCAACCCTGTATTCTACGCCCTTTCCTGACGACCCGCATGGATATTTATGCAACTGGAGGGTAGATTTATTTCGGCCTCTTTTTCTTTCAGAGCTCGCCCTAACTCTTGCGAGCGGGCGAGAACAGAACGCTTGCAGGCTGTGAAAACCTGCCGTTCTCCTTGATAAAGCCGATCTGCTGGATCGAAATGGACGCCCTCGAGACTAGGGTAAGCGTCTTGCGCGAGAAATTAAATGAAATGTGTTGGAGCAGCGTTCCAATCAGAAGGCTGAGCCCAATAAAGGAAAGCGCCTCTATCCAGTTTGCATCTGCCGCGAACTCTAGTAGATTATGGATGCTGGCATTTACAAGCAGAAGCGCCATGGCAAGCAACCACAGCAATCCGGGTATAAGGGAACCGAAAAACTCGCGACTGCCAATAAAGAAATCAGCTGGCTTCATACTCTAGAGAGTTTATGGGATGCGCTCAACGAAATGGACGGCCGATCCATCGTGTTACAAGACGGCGACCACCCCACTCGCAAAGTGTAGCATGCGCCGTGTCAAGGACTTAGCACCGGCTTCGTCCCGGACGTGCCCCGGACAAGGCTGCGGGACCGCAGGGCGTTCAAGCGGGCGGGGGGGCGCCGTATTATATCGTAGGCGGCGGCGAGGCTGGCAAGGCCTTGAAGACGAAGGGGATTGTACAAGGGGGCGCACCCCACCGTAGGGAAACACGGCATGGACAGACATGAGGATCCGGCACCGACGCGGGGCCAGCCCAGGCTGCTCGATCAGGTCCGCGACGTGATCCGGCGGCTGCGCTACAGCATCCGCACCGAGCACGCTTACGTCGATTGGATCCGGCGCTTCATCTGTCCCATGGGAAGCGGCATTCCGCGGAGATGGGGGCGCCCGAGGTGGAAGCGTTTCTCACCCATCTGGCCGTGCAGGGCAAGGTCGCGGCGTCCACACAGAGCCAGGCGCTCAACGCGATCGTGTTCCTGTACCGGCTACGACATCAGGACGGTGCAGGAACTCCTCGGCCACAAGGACGTGTCGACCACGATGATCTATACCCATGTCCTGAACCGCGGCGGGCGCGGAGTGCGCAGCCCGCGGGACGGCGTCGGGGTCTAGCCCGTCTTCTTCGTTACCACCGCCCCGGTGCGAGCCTGCCCGCGTAGGTCGGAACCGTCTTTTCGGGTTCCGAACGCGATGTTCCGCGTCCCACTTCTTTCCTCACGGGCTTTACGATCCCTGAAACGCCTTTCCATGGCTCTGAAGCGGGCAAGAGACGGCCTCAAGCACGGTCCAGGGCTTCCGGACCCGGCAGTAGAGGTCCTGAACGGCGCTTCCACGGCCTGGAAGGCGGCGTGAACGGTCCGGTGGCCGGCATTCGGGCCTCGGAAGCGCGGGTGAGCCATCGTGTCGGCGGCAAGAGGACACCGGTCGGCGGGGCCACCGGCTCTGAAAATCCTCGCGACGCGCGAAGATCCCGATGGATTGCAGTGCATGGCGGCGAGACCACAGTTCCCCGTGCGCCCACAGGCGTGACTGGGTAATCAGTCCAATGCCGAAATGGAAAGGAGGTGAAGGAAAATGTCCTATTCTGAAAAGCAAGTGACTGGCAAGATCACCCGCACGACCGAGGCGTGGGAAGAGCATGCGGAGGACGCCAAGTTCGCCGAGATGACGCTGGACCAGTTCAAGGCGAAGGTGAAGCCATCTTTGTGGATTGCCGAGAGAAGATCGCCAGCCTGCGGCGCCAGCTTGAAGCGGCCATCAAAAAGCGCCAGGAGTGCGACGCCACCTCGGCCGATGTCTGCGCCAAGGTGGTCAACGCCGTGCGCGGCGACATCGAATACGGCGAGGACAGCGCGCTCTACAAGGCGCTGGGTTACGTGCCGAAGAGTGAACGCAAGAGCGGTCTGCGCCGCACGGCTGCCCTCAAGAAGGCGGCCTGAGCCGCGCCGTCTCCGTCCGTTCAGACGACCGGGTTGAGCATCGACCCGGTCGCTTTTTTTGATAGGGACGCTGTGCCCCGCGTGCCCCTTTTCCATTCCCCACCTTTTACGGGTGCGATACAGCCGATCCATGCCGGACAGTTCCCCTATACTGAGAGGTTGTGAAAAAACCGTCGCGAGCGAAGGGAGGTCGCGTTCCGCCGGAGCGCAGGAACCGGAGTGTATGTTGAAATACATGAGGATTCCGAGCACCGCCGGAATGCGAGATCCCGAGCGCAGTAGGTTTTTTCACAACCTCTGAGAAGACCGCAGGATAGGCGACAGGTGCGCGCCTCTTTGCCCACAGCCTCCATAACCCCAACAATTCTCATATATACCCATCGCGTACAGAATATCGGTGCTGGAACAGGGGGAGGGCTGAATTGGATCGCCCACCCCTCGCCCCCTCCCGTCGGGAGGGGGAATAAGTCATTGGACAGCCGATACTTCTTCTCCTCCCAACGGGAGGGGATTGAGGGGTGGGCGATCGAAAATCGTTGCCTCCCTTGCCAGGGCATACCGAAAACCTGAAGGCGATGGGTATACTCCACCAATCACAACACAACAAAGGTTGGGGTGAGGGGAAATCATCGACGAAGCGTTTGATTTGATTCCCCTCATTCTATCCTTCTCCCTCGGGGAGAAGGACTCCCAGACTTCCGGAAGTACTTCTGTAAGGCGTGGATATGTGAGAATCTATGAACACGGGGTGCACCTGTACGTCGCCCCCGTCCCCGATCCGCATGGACGATAATCTCGCGCGGTTACGCATCGAGCGCGGCGCGAAGCCGGAGGTGAGTCGTGGTGCGGCGCGCCGGCGGTTGGGTCGCTATGCGCTCGGCGCCATCACGGCCGTGCTCGTCGTGTACTTGGCCGCGCGCACGCTCCTCGACCCGCGCCTGTCGGTGGCGGTCGGCACGGCCGTGATTGCATATCCCGCGCAGGCCTACATGCTCTTCAACGCCACCGGTTATGTGGTACCCCAGCGCAAGGCCGATGTGGCCTCGAAGGCCACCGGCCGGCTCGAGGCCTTGGAGGTCAAGGAGGGCACCCGGGTCGTGCAAGGCCAGGTCATCGCGCGCCTGGAGAACGGCGACCTCGTGGCCGCCGCCGAGCGCGCCGCCGCCAACGTGGCGCTGGCACGCGCCGAGGTCGTCGAGGCCCGGGCGGCACTCACCGAGGCGCGCCTCGCGCTCACGCGCTCCAAGACCCTGGTCGACAAGCGCTTCGTTTCCTCCGAGGTCCACGATGCCGCCGTGGCGCGCTTTGAGAAGGCGGCCGCCGGGGTGGAGCGCGCGCGAGCGGCCGTCGCCGCGGCCGAGGCGGCGCGCCTGGAGGCCCAGGTGGCGGTGGAGTACACGCTGATCCGTGCGCCCTTCGATGGCGTGATCCTGAGCAAGTACGCCGACATGGGGGACATGGTCGCGCCCTTCGCGACGACCTCGCAGTCCAAGGGCGCGGTGGTGTCGCTCGCGGACATGGGCTCGCTGGAGGTCGAGGCCGATGTGTCGGAATCCAATCTCGCGAAGACCGAGATCGGCCAGCCCTGCGAGGTGGAGCTCGATGCCTTACCCGGTGCGCGCCTGCGCGGCGCGGTGGCGAGCATCGTGCCCAGGGTGGACCGCAGCAAGGCCACGGTGCTCGTCAAGATCCGATTCATCGACCTGGATCCGCGCATCCTGCCCGACATGAGCGCCAAGGTCGCTTTTCTGTCGCAACAGCCCACGCCGGAGGAACTTCAGGCGGGGGTCTCGGTACCGGTTGGGGCGGTGGTCTCACGCGAGGGCAAGGCGATCGTGTTCGTATTGCGCGAGGGGCGCGTCGCCGAGGTCGCCATCGAGACGGGTGCGCGGCTCGGTGATCACGTGGTGGTCGTGCGCGGCGTCGCGAGCGGGGATCGAGTGGTCATCGACCCGCCTGAGGGGCTTTCCAGTGGTGCCGAGGTCGCGATCCAGGCGCCATGAGAGAGGCCGCCGTCGAGGTCGCGCACGTCTCGAAGTCCTACCACCGTGGCGGCACCACGGTTCCGGTCCTCGACGATATCAATCTCGTGGTGAAAGAGGGCGAGTTTTTGGCCCTCATGGGGCCTTCGGGATCGGGCAAGAGCACGCTGCTCAATTTAATCGCCGGGATCGACCGGCCCGATGCGGGACTATTGCGCGTCGCGGGCACCGAGATCGCGACCCTGTCCGATGCCGCGCTGTCGGCGTGGCGGGCTGCCAACGTCGGTTTCGTGTTTCAGTTCTACAACCTCATGCCGGTCCTCACGGCCTTCGAGAACGTGGAGCTGCCGCTCCTCTTGACGGGGCTCTCGGGCCGCGAACGACAGGAGCACGTCGACCTGGTGCTGGAGCTGGTGGGCCTTACCCCGCGTCGCCGGCATTATCCCGCCGAGCTCTCGGGCGGCGAGCAGCAGCGCGTCGCCATCGCCCGGGCAGTGGTGACCGATCCGCGCATCATCGTTGCCGACGAGCCGACCGGCGATCTGGATCGGGGCTCGGCCGGCGAGGTCCTGGCCCTGATGGAGACCCTGAACGGGGCGATCGCCAAGACGATCGTCATGGTCACCCACGACCCGTCGGCGGCGTCCCGGGCGCACCGCATCCGGCACCTGGACAAGGGGGTCTTGAGCGATGGAAAAGGGTAGGAAACCCTCTCGACGCCGGATAAAATAAAATAGGTCCGTGTCCGGCTGCTATGCCCGCGCGGGCGACATCGCGAGGCGCTCGCAGGTGGCCTCGATCCAGTTTTCCGCGATGGCCGTGATCTCGGTGGCGGACTTGCCCGCCGGATCGATCAGCGGACCGATCACGACATCGATGGTCCCCGGATATTTGATCAAACTCTGGCGCGGCCAGAACAGGCCGGAGTTGTGCGCCACGGGTACGACCGGAAACCCGCTGCGCGCCGCCAGCATGCCGCCGCCCGGCTCATAGCGGCGGCGCTCGCCGAGACGCACGCGCGTGCCCTCGGGGAAGATGATGACCCCGAGGCCGCTTCGAAGCCGCGCGCTGCCGGTGCGCAGGATCTGGCGCAGGGCCGCGGTGCCGGCCTTACGGTCGATGGCGATGGGATCGAGCGTCGCGAGGCCCCACCCGAACAGCGGCAGCCACAGGACCTCGCGCTTCAGGACCCAGACATAGGGTGGGAACACCTCCTGGAGCGCGAAGGTCTCCCAGGCCGACTGGTGTTTGCAGAAGATGATCGCGGGACCCTCGGGCAGATGCTCGGCGCCCGTCACGCGGAAACCTAGCCTGCAGCTCTTCTCGAGCCACCGGATGTTGAGATGCGCCCAGGTCTGGATGATGAGGTGGTAGCGTGTGCGGTAGGGCAGGGGCCGGATGATCAAAGCGAGCGGCGCGAATACGCACAGCGTCGTCAAGACGCCGGTGTAAAACACGAGGGCGCGCAGGTACAGTAGGACCGATGGGGTCATGCAGGGGGGCGATGATGATGGGGCGTTTCGCAATATACGGCAGGTATGTGCCCGGCCAGAAGGGTGCGACGCCGTGACGGTCCCGCAGAGTGACGCGGAGGGGGCCATGGTGTCCCGCCCCGGGCGATCGTCGCGAGAGTGCGGGCGGTCGTGGCGCGCGCCCTCGGGGCGCCGTTGTACGTGCAGATCGCCGTGGCGCTGGGTCTGGGCGTCGTCGTCGGCGTTTGGCTCGGCCCCGATGCCGCGGGCTTGATGCTGCCCGGACAGCTCGTGCTGCCCCTGCTCGGCGCGCTCGCCCCGCCCTTGATCCTGTGACCACGGCGAGGATGAACGCGAGTAGCGCGTGCTGGATGAGGCCGGTAGTCGGCCATCCAAGCGTCGGGGAGAGGAACAGCTCCCAGCGTCGGGGGGTGTTCGGAATGAAGACATGCTCTCCGCCGCCTGCGGGGACATCCCCGCTTCGATCGACTATGCGGCGTAGCCCGGTGCGGCATCGCTGCACCACAAGACGGCGTGAAAGCGAGGTCCCTGGTGGTATCTCAGCACGGCGGGCAATACGATTTTTTGCACGTCGAGCGAAGCGGCGACTCAGCCGGAAAACTCGATCCCACGGTCAGGTCGCGTGAAAACGACCGGGCGCCTGAGTCATAAGGCGGCGTCGCCAGCCCACGCCCTGGCCGGGCAAAACGACATGACCGACGACCTCATCACGTCGTCCCGATCGTCACCTCGCGTGTGCCAGTTGTTCCTGTGGGAAGATCGATTCCTGGTTTGGCGGCCTGGATGAATAGACGTACGCCGCCGCGCCGCGCGGAATGAAAAACCAGTTGCGGACGGCCGAGCCCTGTTCCGCCGCCGCATATTGAGGAGGTTGGCTCGGTTCATCACAAACCTCTTTGCATGCTGCCAATATATATCGGCTCAGGCGCAAGAGCTGGGTGTAGGTGCGCGAGAAGAACAACCGCTGTGTGGAATCCGCGCGATGAGTCCGTACAACCGCAAGCGGCGTAGGTCGTAGCTCATCCTGCCGAGAGGGTAATGGGCCGGGTCGAGACTCAGCAGTTGAGCCAGCAAGGCTCGCATGTCGGAATTGGTGAAACCCGTTGCTGGCAGGCTGAACAACACCAAGACGCTGAACAGCGCTTGTATACTACCCCAGACCGAGCGGATCGGCGGTCGCAGCAGGGTGGTGGTGAGAAATCCGCGCTACCCGTCGGCATAGCCGGTGAGCTCCAGATATCCCCTGCCCGTCACGGGCAGCCCGCGCGCCGTGCCGCGCGCCTCGACGGCCCCCTCCCAGTAACGGACCGAGACCTCCAACTCCTGGTCGGGGAGCCGGGGCGTGACCTCGAGCTCCAGGTCGGCCTTCGGGACCTGCAATCGGGTGCGGGCCGGATAGCGGTGTCCGCCGTGCGGGCTCACCCAGGTGGACAGCGTGTCGATGACGACCTCCCCGGCCATGAGCGCCAGGGGCGTCCCGTCGTGGCGCACGATCGTCCCGGCGCTGTGCGGATCGGTGCTGCCGTCCCGGCGCCGCAAGCGGTAGAACATCAGCTCCTGTCCGTTCGAGAGTTGCAGAGCGTACCAATCCCACCCGATCTGATCCGGGCCCAGGGCACTCGTGCTCCACTCCCGATCCATCCAGGAGAGGCCCGAGACCGTGAAACGCTCCCGGCCGACGGTGACGACGCCGTCGGTCGGCATGCGCGTCAGCGAATAGTAGTACGAGGCGTTGCCGGCTTCCGCGCTCTTGCGGGAGAGGCCGCGATCGCCGTGGGGCACGGGCGGCTTGCCCCGAGCCAGCCGGAGGTCTATGGCCACCTCGCCCTCGGCGGCGCGTAGCCGCACCGGCAGCCCTTCTGGGGCGGTCGGTGTGGCCGACCAGTCATCCAGCCAGAGGCGCAGGGTGCCGGGCTCGGCACCGGCAAGCCCCATGGCCCCCCGGCTCAGGCGCTCATGGTCGTGGAAGGCACCCTGGGCGATGTCGGAGACGGTGAAGTGCGCCATATAGAGCGTGTTGGCGCGCCATGGGGAATCGGGGGACACCGGCTTCGGGCTCTGAGCGATCCGGAAAAAGGTCAGTTGATACCCGAAGGGTCGGCCGTCGGCGCCGTCCAGATTGCCGGTGAAGTACCACCACTCGGTACGGAATTCGGGGTGCGGGCCGTGGTCGTCGGGGAAACGGAAGGGTCGCGGGGTGTGGACGCGGGCGTAGCCCTCGTTCGCCGCGGGGTCGCCGCGGAGCGCCGCGCTCGCGGAGACGGGGCCCGCGGCTCCCTCCTCCGGCCGAGGACGATGGGGCAAGGTGGCCCACAAGGCGAGGGCCGTCCCCCCGATGAGCACGGCGATGATCACGGCCCTGGCCGTCGAGGAGCGCGCGAGACGGCGTTCAGTCATTCCGCAGGACCGCCGCCGGCGAACTCCGGGCGGCCCGGCGGGCGGGGTAGATGCCGGCCAGGAGCGCCGCCCCGACCGCGAGGGCGATCCCTTGCGCCACGATCACCGGATCCACGTGGAGGTCCATGCTCCAGCCGAAACAGCGCTCGTAGATGACATACACGAGCGTCGCGGCGATCCCGATACCGACCGGCACCGAGAGGAGGCCGGCGATGAGACCCGTGAGCCCCGTCTCGACCAGCAAGAGGCCAAAGAGCCCCGCTTGTGTCATGCCGAGCGCCCGCAAGAGGCCGAGCTCGCGGGTGCGTTCCAGCTCCAATGCCATGAGTGCGGAGAACACCCCCGCGAAGGCGATCAACGCGGCGAGCAGCCGCAGCACACGGGTGATGGCGAAGGTCCGGTCGAAGAGCCTCATGGACTCCGCGCGGATGGTGCGACTCTGTGTGATCCCGACCCCGAGGCCCTCCGGGAGGCGCGCCTCGACGGCCGCGCGCAGTCGAGGGTCACCGATCCCGGGGCGGGCATAGACCCCGATGCTGCTGTACCCCCCGCCCCGCCAGTAGCGTTCATAAGTGCGCCGGCTCATCGCCACCCAGCCGCGGTCGGAGCTGTAATCGTAATAGACCCCGGCGATGCGCAAGGCCTGCGGCCCGCGATCGGTGCGCAGCGTGACACTGTCCCCCCGTTGCAGATCGCGATGATAGGCCAGGGGCTCGGAAACCAGCACCACCCCTTGTTCCTCGAAGGCCCGCCATAGGTCTCTGGCCGCGCCTTCCTTGAAGCGAAAACCCCGGTACGATCCCGGGGCCATCTCATAGACCGCGATGTCCGTAGGCTGCCCCGCGACCTCCACGCGGAAGCGCCGCACCGTGCTCACCGCCTCGACCTCGGGTAGCGCCACGATATGATCCCGGAAGGCGCGATCCAGCTCGAAGGGGGGGGCGGTGGCATCGGGTCCGGGTGTGGTGATATACAGATCGGCGCGCAGGACGGCGTAGAGCCAATCCCCCACCGCGATCCGGAAGCTCTCGATCAGGATCCCCACCCCGATGGTCGTCGCGATCGCCACCATGAGCGCGGCCGTGGCCACGGCGGTGCGGCTCAAACCGGCGCCCACGTTGCGAACCGCCATACGGCCGTGGCTGCCGAGCCATCGTGCGATCAGGGGCCATCTTGCTATCAGAAGATCGAGCAACCGGAGTCCGCCGAACATGAGGGCCGGGGTCAGGAGCGCCGCGCCGCCGATCAAAGCGAACTCCGCGGCGAACCCGAGATCGAGGTTCTTCCCCGAGGCCAGGAACATCGTCCCCGAGAGCACCAGGCAGAGACCCCCGAGCCACGCGGCGCGCGCGAGGGTGCGGCGGAAGCGCGCCTCCAGGTCTGCGCGCGACAGGCTGACCCGGGGGGGGACGCGCGCCGCCTCGAGGGCCGCGCCCTGGGCCGCCAGGAGCGTCGTGCAGAGGCCGAGGGCCAGACCCTTGAGCAGGAGCTGCGGTGTAACGGAGAACTCGCGCACCGTCACCGTGAAATACAGATCGTTGATGGTGCGCGCGACCAGCCCCACGAGGCCGTGTCCGAGCAGGGCGCCGATCCCCAACCCCAGCACCGATGCCAGCGCGCCGATCGCGCATGCCTCCAGGATCACCATCCGATAGACCTGCCCGCCCGTGACCCCGAGCGCCCGCAGCCCGCCGAATAGCTCCCGGCGCTGTACCACGGCGAGGTTCATGGTGCTGTAGATGAGGAAGGCCCCCACGAGCAGCGCGAGGAGGCTCATGGCCACGAGGTTGGCCTCGAAGGCGCGGGTCATGCCCTTGGTCGCCGCGCTACGCCTCCCGGAGGGGGTGAGCTCCGCCCCCGGGGGAAGGAGGCCACGGATACGCCGCTCTGCGACGTCACCCGCCGCGCCTTCGGCGAGCTCGAGGTCGATGCGGGAGATCCTGCCGGCCATCCCGAGGAGGGTCTGCGCCGTGGCGATGTCGGCGATCAAGAGATCGTCGAGACCGCTTTGGCCCTCCCCGCCCTCAGCCTCGATGAGGCCGATGGGCCGGAGGGTCCCGAGCCGGGTCCCGATCTGGAGCGCCAGGTCCTCGCCGGGCCGGACCCCGAGCCGGTGTGCCGTGGCCGGGCTCAGAACGGTAGTGCCGGGCTCCGTGACCAGTCTGCGTATGAGCTCGCCGTTCGCGCGGCGGTCGCGATCCCGCCGTCCCCGCGAACGCAAGTGATCGCGGAACGGGGACTCCGCGTAGGGATCGACACCGAGGATGCGGAGCGTCGTTCCCCGTTTCCCGACTTGTGTCACCTGGCCTTCGACGATCGGGGCCGCGGGATAGATCCCCGCCCGGGTGCGCAACCGCACATACAGCGCTTCGTCCAGGCCGTTAGGCCCGCCGAGGATCTGGTGGGTGGCCCGGCCCGCTACGGCCTCGAAGCTCACATCGAAGGCGCGCTCCGCGCTCACCCGGGCGATGTCCACCGAGGTGACCACCGCCACCCCGAGCGCGATGCCGAGGATCGCGAGGCCGAGCTGCAGCGGCTCCGCCAGGAGGAAACGCCGGCTGGCCTTCGAGAGAATGGTGTCCAAACGAGCTTTGCGGCGTTGCCGAAATCCGGGCTAGAATTCTAATCCGTGGCGACCCAGACCTCAGCAGTCACCGCCGACGAGCTGTTGCGCATGCCGAACGACGGCGCTCGCTACGAGCTTGTGAGGGGAGAGGTGACCCGAATGGCACCTGCGGGACAGAGGCACGGCCGGATCGCGATGAACGTCGCGACATCGCTCAACGCATCGGTCCGGGCCCAGCGGCTGGGCGTCGTGTACGCCGCCGAGACCGGCTTCCTGCTGGCCACCACGCCCGACACGGTGCGTGCTCCCGACGTGGCCTTCGTCTCCCGCGAGCGCCTGGCGCGGCAGGGAGAGGTGGAAGGATATTGGCCGGGCGCCCCCGATCTGGTCGTCGAGGTCATCTCGCCCGCCGATCGCTATGCGGATGTCGAGGACAAGGTATTCGATTGGCTCGGCGCCGGGATGCGGTCGGTGGTGGTCGTCAACCCCCGCAAGCAGGTCGTGACGCTATACCGATCGCTCGTACAGATCACCGTGCTGGGCCTCGGGGCAAGCATCGCCGCGCCCGAGATCATTCCGGGCTGGTCCTTGCCGGTCGAGGACGTGTTCCAGTAGCGGGCAACGTGTGCTACGGCGGGGTTCGGAGAACCGCATGCGCCGCGCCTGCGGTCATTCGCGATCGCCACTCGCGGAGACCGGCCCGCTTCCGTACACCATGACATAGAGCAGCCCGCCCATGATGGCGAGGTTCTTGAGAAACAGGATCCGCTGCATCGCTGCCTCCGCCGGCGGCACGGCCCAGAAGGCGTGGAAGAGGAAGGCCGCGACCCCGGTAAAAACCAACAGCGCTGCGGCCGCGGCGCGGGCCTTCCAGCCGGCGACGAGCATCAGTCCTGCGCCCAACTCGACGACGATGGCCGCGATGGCAAAGATCTGCGGCATGGGCAGTGCCTTGGCCGCGATATGTCCCACCGTGGCGTCGAAGCCCGTGACTTTACCGATGCCCGACAACACGAATATGGTCGCCAACAAGATGCGCCCCACGAGAGGGCCGAAACGGTTCAGGTATTCCATGATGGCCTCTCTTCGGTCATGTGGAGTCCGCACCGCGCACCTCTTGCGCCGGCGGCTAGGCGCCCGGCGGGACCGGTGCGGGGGTCATGATACGCGATCCGGACACGACGGCGCCGGTTGGCGTCCATGATGCCAGCAAGATCGTCCTTTGCGCCTACCCAAGCCGCGGTCTGCTCCTCAAGTGTGCTTAGCGCCCCACTCGCGCATGGCCTTCACGATCGGACCCAGGCTCTTTCCCTTGTCGGTGAGAACGTACTCGAGTCGCGGCGGGCGGTCGTTGTAGAGCTGTCGGCGCACGAGGCCGTTGTCTTCGAGGGACTTCAGGCGTGCGGAGAGGGTGTTGGGCGCGATCCCTGGCAACGAGGTCAGGAAATCCTGAAACCGCCGAGGCCCCTGCAGCAACAGGTCGCGCATCAGCAGGATCGTCCATCGCTCGCCGATCAGGTCCAGCGTCCTCGCCACAGGGCAGTCGCTGATTTCGTAAGTCTTCGCCATTGGCACAGCTTAGCGAGTTGACTTCGTCTTGGCAAGTGCCTACACTTTAGCAAATCACTTGTATGTTGCAAGTGAGTCGCACACCAAGGAGTAACCGCCATGACTCGCCTCCTTCGATTCCTGATAGTCGGCGCTTGTTGCGCCGTGATCCTGGCGCCGCTCGCGCTGCTCGGCGGCGCCCCGTTGCAAGGGGCTGCATCAACGGACGGGCAGCGCCCGGAGCTTGCGTACCTGAAGCAGGTGAACCGGTGGCGGCCGCCATCCGATCCGCAATTGTTGTTTCTGCTGATGGCCCAGTTCGCCAACGCAGGCCGCCATGCCGAAGGCATCGACTATTTCAACGGCGTGCTCAAGCGCTTCGAAGCCGAGCTGGACGACACGCATAAGGCCCTGTACCTCACGGCGGTGGCGTCGTTGCGAGCGGGCCACGCGAACGATGTCTTTCTGCTCGGGCGGATCGGCTGGGTGCGTGACACTTTGAAGCTGCTTGACGAGGCCAAGCAACTCACTGCAGGCGAGGTGTTCATCACCCGCTGGATGTCGGGTCTGGTCCGGGCACAGGTGCCAGGCTTCTTTGGTGAGCGCGTCGCCGCGATGCAGGACCTCGTCTGGTGCGTCGCACATGCCGACAAGGCTCCGCACTTGGGCTGGATGCGCGAGGTGTACTTCCATCTGGCAGCCCTGCACCGCCAAAGAGGGGAAGACGTTGCCGCGCGGCGCTACCAGGCGCTGAGTGGCTTCGACACCGACAACAAGCCGGCCACATTCACCACCCCGTTCGCGGAAGATGCCGCCGCGGGGCACACGTTCTCGCCACGCGCCATCCGCGAAGTCGTGCCCGGCACGGTGTATCTCCTGTCCGGCTTCGAATTCACAGAGTACTACTTCGTAATCTCGGCGGACCGGCGCGAATTGATCGCGATCGATGCGGGCACCCGGTCCGACACGGCGCGCGCGGCCCACGAAGCGTTGCGCGCCCGCGTTCAATCACTTCCCCCGCTGACCACCGTGTTGGTCACCCACGCGCACTGGGACCATGTGGGGGGACAGCGCTACTTTCGAAGCCTCAACCCGTCCCCGCGATTCATTGGTCGCGCCAACTACAAGGACGAGCTTGCCCACGATGCGATGGCGAATCCGGCCACATTGCAGCGTTTCTTCGGCAAGGAATTTCATCTGGCCGATGTGCTGAGCTACCGAGCGGATGTCGTTATTGATCGGCCCACCGAGCTGATCGTCGGTGGCACACGCTTCGAGCTGCTGCCCACCCGTGGCGGGGAGACCGACGATGCGCTTCTGATTCACATGCCGGAGCAGGGAGTGCTCTTCGTCGGCGACATCCTGATGCCGTACTTGGGCGCGCCGTTTGTGGAGGAAGGAAGCGTCGACGGGTTGCTAGCCGCCATCGATCAGGTCCATGCACTCAAGCCGCGCCATCTGCTTCACGGCCATGAACCGCTCACACGCATCTTCTCGTCGACCGCCATGTTGAACGACCTGCAGGTTCAACTCGTCTGGCTGCGTGGCGAGGTTCTGCATGCGGTGAAAGACGGAAGAGAGCGTGGCGCAATCCACGCAGCGAACCTGGTGCCGCCGACACTTGAGCGAAGCGACTCGAACGTTCACCTGGCGTACCTGGTGTTGCGAGAGAACATGATCAATCGCCTGTTCGACCAGAACAGCGGCTATTGGCAGAACGGCCTGCAGGGACTCGATGCCTTGACCGATGCCGAACGCGGCGAAGCGCTGGTGGACTATCTTGGCGTCTCGGACACGCAGCTCGCTTCGGCTGCCGAGCGCATGGTCGCCGACGGCAAGCACGAGCTCGCGGCCGCGGTGCTGCGATGGGCGCAACCACGTTTTGGGAACAGCGCACGACTGGACGCGGTACGCAAGCTGGCTTATCTCAGGCTGATGGAGAAGTACCAGGAGTTCAACCCGTTCAAGTTCATCCTGTACTCGGGGGAGATCGAGGAATTCACCCCCCAGATCAACGCGCCGCTGGTGGCAGCGACGAGCATGCCGGTACCATAGCCCGGGGCGCATACCATGCCGGCGCCGCCGAATTCGAACACTTGAGCCACACCACGTCGTCGTTCCCAACTACTGGGGGTAGCGAATCGCTTCATACTTTTTCCAATTTCCGGCATGCATTCAGATGCCGCAGCGCCTCCTGATGTTTTCCTGCCGCTTCGTAGAGAAGAGCTAAGTTGTAGTGAGCGTCCATGAAACTCGGGTCCTTGGCTAGCGCTTGGCGGTAGCTGGCGATCGCTTCTTCGGCTCTTGACTGCTCGTCCAGCAGCACCCCGTAGTTGAAAAACAGCAGCGCATCATCGGGGCAGGCCTTTATTCCTTCCCGGTATACCTCTTCGGCGTCGCTCAATTGGCCACTTCCATGCAGCAGCAACGCCAGGTTGATGTAAATGCCTGATTGACAGATCTTCGCGGCGAGCGCCTCGCGATAGTGCGCGATGGCATTGGCACCGTCGGTCTCTTCCAGCCGGCAGCCTTCCTCGAACCATTCTTCAGCAGACTTCGCTACTTCGCGATTCGTTCGATCGAGGACGACGACGTGGCCCTGGGGCGCCAGGACTTCGAACGCGAGCAGGTATTGGCCGTCGGCGGTGCGCCATTTGTCCTCGGCTTCCATCACCGCTACCGAATTGCCGACGGCTGCGATCCGGAGGCCTGTGGCGGGGAGCTCCTGAGGGAGCTGCTGCCTGAGCTTCTTCAGGGACACCGAGATGCGCCGGGCGGGTAGGCGCGCGTCGGCGAGGCCTTTGGCGGCGCGGAGAACGACCAGATCCTGGAAGGTGTATCTCAATTCGCGGCGGGGGCCGCGCTCCGGCATGACGAAGCCGGCGTCGCAGAGGCGCGCGACGATGGACGAGGACAGGCCCAGGATTTCGCGGACCTGTTTAGAGCTGTAGTAAGTCATCGGCGCCGGATGTATATATAAACCAGTGCGCAGGCGCCTGGCGGATCACGGGTCCGCCTGCTCCACCCTACGCATCCTTCGATGTGCGGCCGGCCTTGGCGCGGGCGGTGGGCCGGGCGGTGGTGGCGCGCTTCGCGGGCTTGCGCTCGGCGGCCTTCGCAGGCGTTGCGGGTGGCGCCGCGCGTGCGGGTGTGGGTTTCTTCGGCGCCTTGTTGAGGCTTTCGCGCAACGCGGCCATGAGATCGATGATCTGCGCGCCGCCTTTCTCCGGCTCGGGCGAGAGGGAGATTTCCTCGCCTTCCACTTTCTTCTCCACTGCGGCCTCGATGCGCTTCTTCACCTCGTCCTCGTACTGGCTCGGGTCGAAGTCCTCGACGGCGATCTGCTCGATCAGCTGCTCGGCGAGCTTGAGCTCCGGCTCCTTCGCCTCCGCGCGTGGGATCTCGATTTCTGAGATCGACCGCACTTCGTCGGCATAGAGAAGCTGCTGCATCACCAGCCCCCCGTCCAGCGGGCGAAGCTGGACGATGTACTGCTTGCCGCGCGCGGCCCAGCGCGCGAGCGCGCAGCGGCCGGTACTCTTCATCGCTTGGGAGAGCAGCGCGTAGGGCTTCGGGCCGCCCTTGTCGGGCGCAAGGTAGTATGCCTTGTCGTAGTAGATCGGGTCGATCTTCTCCTCCGGCACGAACTGCGTGATCTCGACCGTGCCGGTGCCCTTCTCCTCCAGCTCCTTCAGCTCCTCGGGAGAGAAGGTGACGTACTGGTCCTTGGCGAACTCGTAGCCCTTCACCATGTCGGCGCGCTCCACCGGCACGTCTTCCTTGATGCAGAAGTATTGCTGCCGCAGGCGCGAGCCGCAGTCCTTGTGGATGAGGTTGAACGAGATGCCCGCGCGTGCCTGGGTGGCGGAGTAGAGCTTCACGGGGATCGACACCAGTCCGAAGGTGACGGTAAGAGATGCGATGGAGCGGGCTGCCATGGAGGCCTCCGTTTAAATTGAAAGTTTAGCCTTTCCAGAAATCGATCAGCGCTTCGATGTTCTGCTTGAAGCGCAGGGCGTCTTTCCATGCGTCGCCCGTCTTCTCGAGCCTTGTGAGCGCGTTTTCCATGGTGAAGTCCATCGGGTGGGCCTTCTCCAGCGCCTCCCAGGTGAGCGGCATGGACACCGGCGCCCCCGGCACTCCCCGGGGAGAATACGCCACGTTGAGCGTTTTGGCACGCACGTTCATGTTGTAGTCCATGAAGATCTTGCCGGTGCGATTGGTGGTGGCCCACTCGGTGGTGATCTCCTTGGGGTGCTGGCGCCGGAGGTGCTCGCTGACCGCCTGGCTGATCGAGCGCACCGCGTCGAAGTCGAGCGTGCGAACGACGGGCACGAAGATGTGCAGCCCGGTCTTACCCGAGGTCTTCACGATCGCCTTCAAGCCGATGCTCTCCAGCAGCTCCTTCAGCCAGAAGGCGACTGCCTTTCCCTTGTCGAAGGCCTGCACGTTGTACTCGGGCTCGGCACCCTTCGCTTCCTTGCCCGAGTAGATATACGGGTCGATGTCGAACACCACCCAGTCGGGGCGGTTGAGGATCGAGGCCTCGAGGCTTTGAAGCGAGCTTGCATAGTCGGTGCTCGCGCCCGCGGCCTCCGGGTACGTACTGGCGCGCGAGTGCCAGACGTGGAGCTCGAGCGTCCCCGCTTGCCCCAGCCACAAGAGCGTCGGCACGTTATTGCAGAGGAGATAGGTGTGCGCCTCCTCCTTGCTTTCCGAAAAGAGCGTGATGGTCTCGACGAACGAGGGAAACGACCGCTCCCAATGCTTCTGGAAGAAGCGCTCGCCGTGGATGCCGTCGGGTATGCGGATCATGGTGAGGGGCCGGTCCGCGATGTGCGGCATGAGCCAGGGCGAGATCTGCAGCAGGTAGCGCAGGAGCTCGCGCTTCGTGTAGGCGCGAAGCCCCGCGTTCTCTTCCGCGGGCCACAGGACCTTGTTCAGGTTGGTAAGCGAGACGCGCTCGCCGCGGATCGGAACGAGCGCCTTCTCGTCCCTGCCTTCGAGCGCCGCGAGCAAGGTGGCGGTGTCTGCTTCGTCCTGGCTCGGCGTGGGGCGCGCCCTCGATTGCCGCGACCTGGGCTCGGCGGGCTTGGGCTTCGCGTCCTCGCGCAGGCGCAGGAACACGGGCGCGCGCAGGTGGCCGTCGGCCGTCCACTCGGCGAACTCGACCTCGGCGACGAGCTTCGGTTTCAACCACGTGGTGGGGCGGTCGATGGGCGGCTTCTCGGTGAAGGGGTGCTTGCCGGTCTTAAGCTCGTCGAAGCGCTTGCGCAGCTCGCCGAGCAGTTGCTCATCGAACCCCGAGCCCACGCGGCCTGCGTACTCGAGCTTGCCGACCCGCTTGCCGCGGCCCGCTTGTGTACCGACGAGCAGCGATCCGAAGCGCTCGGCACGGCTGCCCTTTCCTTCGGTATAGCCGCCGATGTAGAACTCCTCCGACTGTACCGCCTTCACCTTCGCCCAGTTGGCCGAGCGTCTGCCCGGCTCGTAGGGGGACGGCAGGCGCTTCGCGACCACGCCTTCGAAGCCAAGATCGAGCGAGGCACGGTAGAGCGCTTCGCCGTCGTCGCTCGCCTCGATGCGCTGGATATGCGGCGTCGGCAGGAGCGCTTGCGCGAGGTAGCGCGTGCGGTCCCTGTAGGCGGCCCTGCGCAGGTTCATGCCGGCGAAGTGCAGCAGATCGAAACAGGCGAAGATGCAGGGCGACGCCCCAGTCGCCCGCTCGATCTCGGTGTCGCCTTTCGACTGCGCGCGGTTCTGCAGCGCGTTGAAGGAAGGCTTGCCGTCCGATCCCAGTCCGATCAGCTCGCCGTCGAGCACCATCGACACCATCGCGGCCTCCTTCAGCTCGCGGGCGATCTCCGGGAAGAGCCGAGTCATGTCGAGGCCGCGGCGGGATTTCAGCATCACGCCCTCGGGCCCGACGAAGGCGATCAAGCGGTAGCCGTCGAGCTTGGGCTCGAACACCCAGTCCGAGCCGGCCGGGGGCTTTTCGACGGGCATCGCGAGCATCGGCAAGAGCTTCTGCGGCATCGCCTCCGCCGGGCCGAAGGGTGCGAGCTGCTCGCCGCGCAGCCGCGGCGGCGGCGGCGCCGATTTCATTTCATCGACGGTGAGGCCAGAGAGGATCGAGCCGTGGTTGTCCTCGGCCGCGAGGACCAGCTCGGTGAAGCGGTCGCGGTGCTTGATGAGGAGCCAGTCCTTTCCTTCTCTAGTGCGCACCAGTGCAAAAGAGCCCTTCAGCTTGCCGCCCAGGAGAAAGAAGCTGAGCTTCCCCTTCGCCAGCTCCGCGCGCATGCGACGCTCGGCTTCCAGGCGGTCTTCGAAGGAATGCTTCCCCTTATCGTCGGGCGAATACAGGCCGCAGTCCCACACGATCACCGGCCCCGCGCCGTACTGCTTCGGCGGAATCACGCCCTCGAACGAGCCATAGTCGAACGGATGGTCCTCAACCATCACCGCGAGGCGCTTATCGCCCGGCGCGATTGCGAGGCCCTTCGGGATGGCCCAGGACTTGAGCACGCCGTCCAGCTCGAGGCGGAAGTCAAAGTGCACGCGCCGCGCCGCGTGTTGCTGGATGACGAAGAGTAGCGGCCCGCGCGCGTCCTTGCGCTCCGCCGGGGCGGGCTCGGGCGTGTCCTTGAAGGACCGCTTGGCGGTATAGGGGCCGAGCCCCTCGGTGGACGTCAAGGCGTTGGTGGCCATGGGAAACCCGGTCCTGACCGATAGACCGGGCAGGCGCGGCGCAATTCTCTGGGGGGATGTGCGCCCACGCGGTCAGGACCCGCTTGTTCAGTAACGGTGGACGCCACGATCGACATCACCCAGGGCGCCAAAGTCGGCGCGAGCTGTGCACTTTGTCACAGTATACCGAAGTCTCCTGATCGGTTCTACAACAAACGCTCAGATCGGGCGGAGCCCTGAACGTTCCCGGCCGTGGTTCTCCATATTTCAATCACTTTAAAGATCCTACCTTAGAGTAAAGCGTACAGAGGAGGCGGTAATCCTTACCGGCGCCGCTTCCTCGAGTGCTGCTCAAGCATGCGGCTGAGATCATTTATGTCATTGAATATAAATTCTTATCGCTAAAATAGCAGAGTCTGGTATGGATGCTGCCGTACTCTCTATCAATCGCGCCGCTGGGCGGTAGGCAAATGCAAGCGCCAGGGCAAAGATATACCCAAACCTTTTTATGGGGATAGATTATGCATTCGGTACAGCAAAGCGTTTTTCTATCCATGTGTTTAGGGCTGGCCTCAGCAAGCTACGCCGCAGGCGAGGAAGGCGGTCCACCCTCAGTCGCCGATCAAGGGGCGCCGATGGGGAGTAGTGAGGATCAGGTGCTTGCCGCCCGGGTGGAGGCTAGATTGCGCGCCGATCCAGCATTTGAGAACGCACCCGATCTCACGGTCCGGGTTACTGAGGGCGCAGTCACACTGAGCGGATTGGTTGAGAATACAGCCCAGGCCAAACGGGCAGTCCAAGTAGTCGAGAGCGTCGAAGGCGTGAAGGGTGTAGAGGACAAGCTGGTGCGCGAGAGTAAGACCGGTATGCCGGCGACGCCACATCAGTCCGACACCATTGATGCCCCTGCCTTGGAGGGGGGAGCCCGTCGACTGCCGATAAGCCACGCTCCAGGTAAGAGCGGCAGCAACCGGACTACGTTTATTATATGTTAAATTTATTTTGGAGGTTAACATGACGTGCGATGAAATGAATCAGCTGTTGCGCAGCGAATTGTCGGCGGTCGAGACCTATCAACAAGCTCTGGACAAAGAGCGGGAGAAATTTGGGAATGAAACGGAGTTTCAACAATTAAACGCTATCCTGGCCGAGCATCAACAGGCTGCATCTCAACTCACGACGCAGATCCAGCAGCTGGGGGGAACGCCGGTACAGGACTCCGGCGCGTGGGGCATGTGGTCCAAGATGGTCATGGGAACGGCCAAGCTGATGGGCGATAAAGCTGCGCTCAAGGCCTTGAAGGAAGGCGAGGAGAGCGGACTCAAGGAATATCAGGAGGCTCTGCACGATACTACCACGCCCAGTGAGGTAAAGACCGTGCTCAATAGCCTGCTGCCGAAGCAGCAGGCGCATATACGAACCCTAGACGGCCTGATGGCGAAACTTTAGTAGTTAAAACGAGAGGAGATCAAACCAAGGAAAGGAAAAAGGGGACAGATTTATTCTGGCGAGACGTTGGATCGTAGGTACGCCGAGATTCTCAAATCTGTCAACGCATTGCTCACCCGTTCGCAGTTGACGGCTCTGTCCCGCGCACGGCCATTCGCACCCCATCGCACTTGTCGGCCTTCGCGGCCACGCCCACCGTTCAGGACGTCGGCCCCGGAGCCCCCGGGCCATTGATCTTATCGTTCCCAGTTCGCTCTGAGCGGAAGAGGTAGCTTGACGAACCGACACCGCACTGCCGCGAACCATGTCCTGAGCGACTCCGACTGACTCGACCGCCACTTTTCGAGGCATGCCGGCCGGAGTACGAGGCCATGCTGGCCTTAGCGGGCTTCCAGCGAGGTTGTCTCGAACGGCACCTATGTGCCGCTGAATCCAACAGCGCGTCGGCCCGACCGGGCCGGGTCGTGGCCCTCGACTTCGATAGTCGTCAACACGGAGCTCGTTAGTCGTGTCACCCGGGCGCCGGCGGCGGTCGGCAGCATACGCGACGGAGGACCTGTCGGAGCTTGGCGCCTATCTCGAAGCGCTCTCGCAGCATCTCGAGGTGATCGTGGTCGATGACGGTTAGGGTGGAGCCCTTTGACATAACGAAAGCAACGCCGGCCGCAGCATCGACTACAACAACACGATCGCCCTAACGACAGATCATGTACTGTACTCGAACCGAAGCAACAAGATGTTCACGATCGTCGAGGACTTGGTCGCCGTTCACGACTTCCTCTACGCGCCATGCAGTCCGGAGATGTTCCAGGCCCTGTACGGCTATGGCCTCGACCATCCTAGCTGCTTCCGCAATCTTGCGGACAACCTCAAAGCGTTTGGCATCGAGGACGACCAGGTGCCGACCACCTTCAACATTTTCATGAATGTCGAGGTCATGACGAGCGGCGAGCTGAAGATCCATCCGCCGGCTTCGAAGCCCGGCGATTACATCAAGCTGCGCGCTGAGATGGACCTGATCGTCGGGCTGACGGCCTGCTCGGCGGAGCTCTCGAACAACTGGAGCTTCAAGCCGATCGCCTACACGATCGAGCCCTGACCGCCAGTGTCTAGCAGCCCAGCGAAGGCGCCGTCGTTGGGAGAACGAGCTGCTGCCGATTTCGCCCGGCGGCAAGAAGGTGTCTTCACTGAGCTGGAGCATCGGGGTGAAATGGCGCTGGAAGCCGATGGTCGAGCTCGGCCGGCCGCACATGCCTTTGCAACACGATCCCTCGAAGTGCGCCGATGGTGTCTTCAGTGCCCAAGGATTCACGTTTGCGTAAGTCCTATTTGGCTCTAGGCTTGCGAAGCTCTTCTTTCTTCGTGGCGGCGTCGAGCAGGCCGCGGCACGGGCTGTCCTCGCCCAAGCCGAGCTCCACCCACGGCAGGATTGCGGCGACCGGAGTGAGCAAAGCACCTAGGGCCACGGACGCCGCGCCCTTCGCCGCCAGCGTGGTCACTTCGGGACGGGGGGCGGGCTCCTTCAGAGTCCCGCGGATAATGACGGGGGTCCGTGCGCTAAGCAGGCTGATGTCCTTGGGATGGGCGGTGAGGCGGAAATCGATCGTCTCGTCGCGCAGGTTGATGCTGCCGTTGCCCAAAAGGTTGGTATCGGTGTTATCCATCAGGAACAGCTTGGTTTTGAGGACGCCGTCGCTGATGATGAAATCGGAGATCATACAGCGGACCGGGATGCTCGGATCACCGGACAACGCGATGCCGAGTGATTCGAGAATGTCCGCGCCGGCCAGTTCCATCATCAATCCGCTGACGCGGCCGTCCTCCATGATCACCGTGATTCCGCCGTCCGCGGCGGCGGCCATTTTCGCCACCGAGTTGCCGGCGGTGGCGATATCCACGCGGCCGAGAAAGGTCCCGGCGGTTTCGTCGGCGAAGGGCGTTTTGGACACGAGACGCTTGAAGGGCACTTTGTCGATTTTGGTGTCCACTTTGGTGAGTATCTTCTCACCCTTGGCGTCGAGCATGATGTCGGACGTGATCCGGCCGAAGCCTATAACAAACTTCAAGGGCTGAAGCGTCACGACGCCGTGATCGAGCTTGACACGAGTAACCAGTTCGTCGACCGGCATCATGGGTGTCACGATATTGTCGCTCCGGAACCGGATGTCCGCATCGGCGACCCGCAACCCTTCGAGGTCGAAAGGCTGGTCCGGTAGCAGCCGCGGGCGCGGAGGAGCGTCCGGTTTGGGGCTCGCGCCTATGAAACCCGCGAAATCCCGCAGATCGAGCTTGCGCGAGATCAAGTCGCCGTCCATGAACGGGCGCTCGTTCCGCATCGTGAACATGAGGTCGCCGGAAAGATCGCTGCTGCCAAGCTTGCCCTCGAAGCCATTTATTCGCCAGCGCTCGCCCTCGCGGCTAATGTTCCCGGTGAAGCGGTAGGGCGGGGTCTCGGGTACCCAGGCCCGGGTGAAGGGGCGCAGCATGGCCAGGTCCGGCCCGTGGGTTTCAAAGCGAAGGTCGGGGCCTTCAAGTTGCAGGAGCTCGGCGACGGTGCCCGAAACCTTGGCCTCGGTGTCTCCATAAGCGACTTTGACGTTGACGGGAAAGGGCTTGCCCTGCTGCCAAAGAGTCAGGATCGAACCGCCCCGCACGTCCAGCGTGAACTGTTCTTTCTGAAGACGCCCCTGGCCGGTCAACTGCAGGGCCTGCTCGTTGACAGCGCCCACCACGTTGGAAACGTTCATGTCCAGCTCGGTATGAGAGGTGGGATCGCGGAACACGAGCTTGCCGTCATCGATGGCGAGACGGTCGATTTTGGGAAACCACCGCCGGCTGATCGGCGGCCCGGCCGATCTTTTCTCCGCGTCCTCGGGTGGAACGCCGAAATCCCAATTGGCCTTGCCTTCGGCATTTTTTTCCAGAAGCAGCTGGGGTTTAGAAACCCGGATCTCCGGGAGCACCAGGTGGCCCTTGAACAGATCGGGAATCCCCAGGGAAACTTCGGCGCGATCGACGGTGAACATTTCGGGCCGGCTGCCCCAGGAAGTATTACCCAGCTCGATCTCGTTGATGGTGATCTTCGGAGTCCATGACCAATCTACGTCCAGATCGCCCCGAATGGCGAATGGGCGTTCCAACTTGTCGCTGACCATCGTCGATAGGGGGCCGCGGAGCCTGTTTAAGTCGAAAAAAGCTAGGAACAGAACGACGGCAAGGATCACCGCCCCGAGAACGATTCCGATCCATTTCAAAAGCTGTGAAATCATTTGTTCCCCTCACCCTAGCCCTGTCCCGGAGGGAGAGGGGATTTATGCGCATAACTAGTTTTCTTATCTTAATTAGTGCTCGGCCCCCGGGGATGGGGGTCCAGTACCGCCCCCCCGCGCTCCCGAGGCGACCAGCCTGTATGCGACGGCAAGCCGTCTAACGGCGCGAGGCATGCAATCTGGGGCACACAACAGCAGGCCGTATGTTGAGCGCAGGAGGAATGCGCCACCTATCCTCTTTTATCTTGTTGGCCTAGGGGAAGCCAGTCGGTCCAACATCGATTTGATTGATCTCGTCTGTGGACCATGTTGCGTGTAGTAGTTTGGAGTATCGTAACCCCACCAATCCCAGCATGCCTCGGGGTTTACAATGTATTTTAATGTCCAAAATTCCCTCCAGTTCCATCCATAACGAGCAATTGTCTGCGGGTAGAGGACAATGAGGTCGTTGGCATCGGCCCATTCGTTGAAGCCCGAGCGGGTATAGAACTGGTCTCCGACGGCCTCATAGTTCTGCTTACAGCCGTGGAAAGCGACATGAACGCGGCACGGTCTCGTACTGCATGGGGCAGGTATATACGCAAACCCCGAATCGCTCATGCTGTGGACATAGGCGGCATGGTCTCCTGTGCCGAAAAACTCCCGTTGATCGTACTCAATCACCGATCCGCTTAATGGCGCGCCACGTGGCTTGAGCGAACCGTAGACCTGGGTTAGCAAAAAACCCGCGGCATCATACTGGCAATCATTGATAAACGGTTTGCCGTTGTAAGAACAGGGGCTACCTTCACCACTTACTATCATCGCGTGTCCCGCCTTGATCGCCTTTTCATAACTAATATGGCGCGTGGGAATATAGTACTGATAATACTGGTACAGCCTGTCCATCACTGGCCGTTTGACAATGGCGTCATTAGTGCCGGAAAAGAGCCAGACGCGATCCCCAGCCAGGTAGGTAGTTGCGTCGATGGCACCTGAACCCACTAGTTGATCCGTAAGCGAGACTAGTTCATTCAGCGGCGGGACAGGATGAGATGAATCAGGCTGCATGCAGTTGCGAACCGCCTTGGAGGCGCTATTTCCAGCGCACGCGAAAGGCACACCCGCGAGCACGCCGGCGCCTTTCACCAGGCTAGAATAGGCAACGTGGAACTGTACGGCCATAGCGCCACCGGAAGATATCCCTGAAACTGAAGTTTGAGTGATATCAGCATTGAGCGGCGGCAACCGCTCGCCTGCCCGGGCGGTACCGGAGAGTAGCACCAGGGGCAACACAAACAGGATTGCCATGCGCAGTTACCTTTCTTTAGATGAGCTTCCCACATATTGCCTTCTCCCGGGAAGTCGTAGATTAATGCTCTGGTAGGCCTGTGAGGAAGATGGCATTCTGTGAACTCAGGTGCGACCGCAAGGCCTGTGCCATGCTATTGCGCTGGATCTTTCATCAAGCGAAACGCGGAGTAGATATCAGGGCAGCTATTTAGCCTAGCATGGCCCTACAGGGGCGTTACGGTTCGGTTTTGTGGGATAAAGACGAGGCACGAAATCTCCTCTGTACCGGGTTTCTCTGCGACCGGTGTCATAATTGAAACCGGTCTGGCGTAACGGTAACCCTTACACGCGCGTTGCATGTTTTACCTAAGCGAGCTCGAGGCTGCCCGCGGGGAACGGCGCCGAGGACTGCCCGTCCGCCTCGTCTGGGGGGAGGAGAACGGCGAAGTGCGCTTTGCACGCCAATGAGGCCGTTACTTAGACTATCAAAGGTCTTCGAGCGCTTTGCCGAGTTAGGCTCGGCACGCCGCGTATGCGCGGCTCAGCTCACGCGTGCCCTGGACGCCATTTTGCGTACGGTTGGGTGACCAGACTAACCGCGCAATGCAGGGGCCCCTTCGCAGGGTCGCGTTACGGCCCCATCCAAGCGGCCGGCACCGAGCAGGGGCATATCGCGCCCGTTTAAAATCTATGGGCGTAGGGGCCAGTACGTTTTGTGCCTGCAACGTCGGGGCACACTAGGGGTGTACTGAGTCCGCCGGTCGAGTCGCCGAAGCGCCGGTACTGATGGGGGATGCCGTCGCCGGCCGTAACGATCCGGACGGTGCCGTGCGCAGGTTGAAAAAGTGTCGAACTCTGTGGACCGACGGGTGGGTGGCTTAAGCCGCGCTGCGGGGATCCACGGACGCCGCCGACCTTGGGCAATCCAACATCATCCACAGTTGGCGCCTGCCCCCGGCGATTACGTGCTGGAACGCTTGCTGACTTGGCGCGCATGAGTGGGTCGCGGGTTTGAGGCCAAGGGCGCTAGGCGTTGACAGCTTAGCCGTACTACCGCCATACGAAACATGAGGAAGATTGCACCATGACCGAGACAACCCCCTCCCCTTCCGGGAGCAATGAATGGATAGTTTTGCAGCGCAAGTACTGGGATGCTTGGTCTCAGCTATGCCAGCAAACGCTTACTTCAAACCTCCTACCAACCGATCTCCCTAATCCCTGGGCTCAGGCATTGGATCATTGGTGGAAGGCCGTAGCTCCAG
Source organism: Pseudomonadota bacterium (assembly GCA_030860485.1). Classification (NCBI taxonomy): domain Bacteria; kingdom Pseudomonadati; phylum Pseudomonadota; species Pseudomonadota bacterium. The sequence continues at coordinate 25,934 of JALZID010000096.1, forward strand.
GCGTGCCTCAAGAGAATCAGGATCTCATCCAGAAGATGATGGAGCCGGGCAAAAGCTTTTTTGGGATAAGCGAGGAATTCACGCGCTTTTTAGGCAACCTGTCTGAGCCCGCCAAGTCATGCGGCAATTGGCAAGGGCTGTTCCTGGCCAGGATCGGTGAGTTGAAGACGACGCTTTCCCAAGCCAGCACGGAAGGGGCGGCGAAAGCCATGCGTGGTCTGTTCCCTTTCTTTGAGATGCCCATGGATACCTGGACCCGAACCTTCTCCAGCGCTTCGCCTTTGCCAGGCGACTTTCTCCAGGTCCTAAAACCCGAGGGTTTAGCCGATGATCTGCATGACCGGATCGGCCGGTTCTTGTCGGTGCCCGGTGTGGGCTACACCCGTGAGTGGCAGGAACAGGCCCAACGCGGCGCACGCCTCTTGCTCGACTACGAGCGGGCCTTACAAGAATACACGCAGCTCCACAGTAAAGCCGGTATAGACACCCTGGAACGTCTGTCGAAGAAGGTCATCGAACGCGCTGAAAAGCGCCAAGAGATCAAAACCGTGCGAGAGATTTACGATCTGTGGGTGGATTGTTGCGAAGAGGCTCACAACGACATCGTCTTTACCGAACAGTATCAGGATGCTTATGGACATCTGATCAACGCCTTGATGGCGCTCAAGCATCACGGTCAGAGTATGATAGATCAATTCATGGGCGCCCTCAATATGCCCACCCATAAAGGCGTCACTACCCTGCAATGCCGGCAACAGGAGTTGCGGCGCGAGCTCAGGGATATCCGTTCACGGCTAGGCGAACATGTCTCAAAGGCTGTTCTCAAAGGTATGCAAACGGAGCTTGACGCCCTGCGGACCGATCTCAACAAGCTGCTCGCCATGCAGCAGGAGTTGAAAGCCTTACCTCCGGAGCTGGGTGCTGGAAGAGACCAGTTTAGAAGCCCTGTCAAAGTAAAAGGCTTGGCAGAACCGGCGAGTACGACCCGACGCAAAACACCCGCACCGTAAACGTGCCAATATCACAGGAGAAAAGAAGTCCATGTTTCCCATCAATATTAGGCCTGACCAAGCCTTTGACGAGATCCGCGAGTTTGGGACCAAATTGAGCCATGGGCTTAAGACCTTGAGCGAGATCGGCGATATCGATGTCGGCGCGACTGAGAAGGACGCCGTCTATACCGAGGACAAGATGGTTTTATACCGGTTTAAACCGATGGTCGATAAGCTCAATCCCGTACCGCTGCTGATCGTGTACGCCTTGGTGAATCGTCCCTATATGGCCGACCTTCAGAAGAATCGCTCTCTGGTGCGGGGCCTACTTTCGGGTGGGCTGGATATGTATCTGATTGACTGGGGCTACCCAGATAGCGCCGATCGGTTTCTGACGCTCAATGATTATATCAATGGCTACATCGATCGCTGTGTGGATGTGATCTGTGCTCGGCATAAATTGGACCAGATCAATATCCTGGGGATCTGTCAAGGCGGCACATTCAGCCTCTGTTACAGCGCCCTTCATCCCGACAAGGTTAAAAACCTCATCACTACGGTCACACCCGTTGATTTCCATACCCCGGATAACCTGCTCAGTCACTGGATGCGTAAGATCAATGTGGACCTCTTAGTCGATACCATGGGTAATATTCCCGGTGAGATGATGAATCTGATCTTCCTCTCGCTCAAGCCTTTTAGGCTCTTGGGCCAGAAATATCTCGACATGGTGAACACCCTGGATGATCCGGTGCAGGCTAAGAACTTCATGCGCATGGAGAAATGGATCTTTGACAGTCCCGATCAAGTCGGCGAGACGTTTCGTCAGTTCACCAAACAGTTCTATCAAAACAATGGCTTAATCAAGGGCGATGTCACGATCGGTGAACACCGCATTGATCTAAAAAAGATCACCATGCCGGTGCTCAACATCTATGCGGCCCAAGACCATCTGGTGCCACCGGACGCCTCCAGGGCGCTGAGAGACTACGTCGGCACCAAAGATTATACTGAACTTGAATTCCCAGGAGGGCATGTTGGGATCTATGTCAGCAGCAAGGCGCAAAAGCTGATCCCACCCTCTGTGGTAGATTGGCTTGCCAAGCGGACTTAGGTTCAAGGTACTACGGACATTTAACCAATTTGTTGGTCGTCCTTCCCTCTGTCCCCTCCCCCATAGGTAGGGGATTGAACGATCAATAAGTTGAAAGGGGACTTTTCCAGGCGGCCATCTCATCTTTAACTTTCAGAGAAGATGTGAGTTGTCTTGCGAGCAAGCTTAGTCTGGGTGGAATCTGTATAGCCCTTAACTTCACTAAAAAGGTTAACTGCTTAACACCGGTGTCCAGACAGTTACTTATAAGGTCGAACTGTTGACCGAATTAAAGGTTGAATTGGTGAAATGAGTCCACTCATTAGAATATATTCAGGTTGCATAGCTATTTCTCTTAAATAGTCAAATAGTTACACGATCATTGTCCCGGTATCGGCGTAAACTGGTTACGGCCTTCTCCATACCTTCAGCCCACACCCTGAGCTGGTTCTTGCACTCTCCTAAAAGGTCATTCATGCTCTGGACCTGCCGTTGGCCACCGGCGGTCTCGTGCGCGCTTCCAACTTCCAAAAAAAGCCGCCCGAAGGCGGCTGGTTCTGACCAAGTAACCTTTACTTGGCGCGGTTACGCGCGCGGCCGGCCGGATCGGCCTCATTCAAGGCTTCCTCACCTGCCGCTTTCATCGACTCAGTGCCGGCTTTAACGGCGCGGCCCGAAATGTCGGCAACTTCAGCGAAGCGTCTATTGCCGTCTTCAACCTGCCGGGTCACGAATTCCTGACCCTGCGATACGATACCGTACATGTTTTTCGTGTACTCGTTGGCAAAGCGGAGGTAATTGTCAATTGTCGTCTGTAGGCAAGTAGCGAAGGCATCGGATCCAGCAATCTTTGCCATGTTGTCTTTCACAAGCTCCAAATACTTGCTCGCGCTGTCTTTAGCGAGTTCAGTGACCTCGCGCGAATTGGCGAGACGTGAAAACGTTTCAATGTTCGCGTTGGTGAGCTGCGTTACCGGTTGTAAGAGGTTATACATAAGTTCTGTCCTGTTGTGGGTTAATGGGGGTTTACGTGCGTTCCTGTTCATGAAACACAGAAGCATTGTACAGGATTTGCTGCTCTGCAGCAAGTCCTTTCGCCGCCAGGTAGTGGTCTCAGTTTGTCCCTTGCCCAAACGATATAAGGACACGTCCGCCTCGAAAGGGTTCTAATGGGACACTACCCCCAATTTATCGCGCGTAAAGCGCTGCCCTGCCTCGATATCGCTTCGCCCGGCCGCTTCAGATCGCCTTAGGATGCGCGCAATACAGAGCGGGATCAGGTCTTCGCTGAACCTGTGCGCGGTCGTTTACGAGCGATATGCCCTCACCAGGAAGCTTCGCGGCACCCCACCAGGGTATCATCGGGCATGGGCTACCGCCCGAAGTTGGCCCCCCCTCGCCGGTTTGTATCACCGTTCGACCCGTTGGCCTACCACAGCCGCGTCACCCGCCCGAGTAGCCCTACAACGTGGTTCGCCATGGGGCACGGGAAAAGCCGCGCCGAGCTGCGGCACGCCCCTCGAGCAGGGATCCCGATCGACATGCCGCCGGTCAAACCGGTGGCGGATCCATTTCCCGCGCGTTGTGGCGATGCCTCGCGATCGCCTCGACGAACGCTGGCAGCGCGCTTTTCAGCTGTGCGTCGTCGAACAGCAGCAGGCCCGGGTCGGGATCGCCCGAAGGCAACGTCGCCGGCACACCGACGTTCTCGACGAAGTGTCGTCCGGCGCCGAGGGCCAAGATCGGCTTGCAATGACGGTACGCGCCAACGATGAATTCAGCGGCGTGACCGAGGCCACCGAGGGCCTTGGCTGCGGCATCGCCACCCGGCACTGCAACCGCGTCGAACAGTACCGACGGCATCGTCTCCATCGTCACTTCGACTTCGAGCGGATCGCCGTCTTCGCTCTGGACGCGGCCAAGCCGCCCGCCGACGTAGCGCGCGACGGCGCCGAGCTCGGTCAATCCTGCATGGATTGCCTTTGCGCCCACGCTGTCGACGCCCTCCGCCACCAGGATAGCGACGTGGCGAGTGCGAATGCTGCCGTCGCCGGGTCGAGCGAATAGCGATAGCGCCGGCGAGACTTTCACTTCCGGCTGTGGCGGCTCGCCGAGCGCCAGCGGCAGCGGTCGAGGCACCTCGTCCATGCCCAGCCCGGCCGCCACGGCTTCGGCGAGCTCGTCGGCGACGTTTCCGATCATGGCCACGACGCGCTCGCGCACCGCGCGCACCTGCACCTTCGTCAACTCGAAGCGGAAAGCGCGGATGATGTGGGCCTTTTCCACCGGGGTCTGGCTGTTCCAGAACAGCGTCGCTTGCGAATAGTGATCCGCAAACTTCTCCGGCTTGCCCCGGACCTTGTCTTCGTGCAGCGGCTCGGGAAACGACGTGAAGCCCTTCATGCCCGCCTGGAACGGGCACCCGCCGGCGAGCGAATTCGGCTCGTATGCCACCCGGCCCCGCGGGATCGCCTGGCGATGCATACCGTCGCGCTGGTTGTTGTGGACCTGCGCCACCGGGGCATTCACTGGAATCTCGTGGAAGTTGGGCCCGCCGAGCCGCGAGATCTGCGTATCGATATAGGAGTGGATGCGCCCGGCGAGCAGCGGGTCGTTGGAAAAGTCGATGCCGGGCACGATGTGCGCGGCGCAGAACGCGACCTGCTCGGTCTCCGCGAAAAAATTGTCGGGGTTGCGGTTGAGCACCATCCGGCCGACCGGCGTTACCGGCATCAATTCCTCGGGGACGATCTTGGTCGCGTCGAGCACGTCGAAGCTGAATCCTTTAGCCTCCTCCTCGGTGAAGATCTGCAGGCCGAGTTCCCATTCGGGGTAGGCGCCCGCTTCGATCGCTTCCCACAGGTCCCGCCGATGGAAGTCGGGATCGGCACCCGAGATCTTGAGCGCCTCGTCCCAGTCGACCGAATGGGTGCCGGCCACCGGTGACCAATGGAATTTCACGAACCGCGACTCGCCGGCGGCGTTCACCAGCCTGAACGTATGGACGCCGAAGCCCTGCATCATCCGGAAGCTTCGCGGGAGGCCGCGGTCGGACATCACCCACATGATCACGTGCGTCGATTCCGGCGTGAGCGAGATGAAGTCCCAGAACGTGTCGTGCGCGGTCCCCGCTTGGGGCATCTGGAAGTGCGGCTCGGGCTTCGCGGCATGGATGAGGTCGGGGAATTTCATCGCGTCCTGGATGAAGAACACCGGGATGTTGTTGCCGACGAGGTCGAAGTTGCCTTCATCGGTGTAGAACTTGACGGCGAAGCCACGGATGTCGCGGGCGAGATCGGTGGAGCCGCGTTCTCCGACTACCGTCGAAAAGCGTACAAACACCGGCGTGCGCTTGCCGGCTTCTGCGAACAGGGAGGCGCTCGTCACCCTCGAGAGCGGCTGGTAGCATTCAAAATAACCGTGCGCGCCCGATCCGCGCGCGTGCACCACCCGCTCGGGAATGCGCTCGTGATCGAAATGGGTGATCTTCTCGCGGAGGATGAAGTCCTCGAGGAGCGCTGGCCCGCGGAAACCGGCCTTGAGCGAGTTCTGGTTGTCGGCAACCGGAACACCCTGGTTCGTTGTCAGCACGCGGCCGCCCGAGTCCACGCGAACGCGGTCGAGCGGACCGCTTGCGGGATTGACACCGGTCGGCGGAACCCCGCCCCCTACCTTGTCGGTCGCGTTGACCTCGGTGAGCGTGCTCCCTGTCGCGGACGGATCGGAGGGTGCCACCGCGACTCCGGTGGGCGTATTGCGCGCGAGATCGCCGTGCTCTCTCTCCTTGTTTGCGTTGTAGGGCACCGCCGCCGCGAGCGACTGGGTTGCCGCACTCTTGACAGCATGTGCGTCCGAGGCCGCCGAAACATCCAGATCCGCCCGCGCAGGGCCGCTTACCGTCGAACGCGCGCTCGACTCGGACGACGACCCACCCGGGCGACCGGGATTGTTTCTGTAGCTTGACTTGTCTCTTCTTGCCATGGCGATCTTCTCCATAGTTCCCTACGCTGCTTGTGCGCGTGATCCTCTGCGGAACTGCGGAACACCATCCTGGCGGCATCCAGCTCATCCAGCTCCTTCCCCATATGGTTCAAGTCCTCGTCTGCCAATGCTTCGTGATTTGAGGAAACACATCATTACTCTTCTTCCCTCGAACCGCAGGATACAGAATCGTCTCCTCGATGTGAAAATGAACCATCCCTGTGAATCTGCTCGAATAGTCTTCTATGACTGCTAGCGTCCTGCGTAGACTTGACCCGCGCCAGAAACACCCGCCACGCCTCGGAAAGATCCGCCATGTGATGCTTTCTCAGCAATTCAAGCGGATGCATAGAATTGTCCTTCGGGAATCAAGGACCGCCCCCGAGTCGATTCACTCCCTATCGACCAAGGCATCTACCACCATCGCCACGAACTCCGGCGCAATCCCATCAGGAGGCTAGCGGCGAATACGACTAAGAAGATCCAAAATAGGGCTCGAGCGATCCCCACGGCACCGGCGGCGATGCGACACAGCGCCCCATCTCTATCTCCCCGGTTCGCTAGAACTTCGTCGGCGGCTGGTCGTCCGAAGCCCCCGGTGGTGTTTCCGGGATCACGCCGGGTCTACCATTAGTGAGATCTGGCGCACGGGTGTGGGCCGAGCCCTGGAGTTTTCTAGTGGCGCTCGTGCATTGGTCGCGCAAACGCTCGCGGCGGCGCCGGCCCGAATCCGGGTCAAAGAAATACATCAGCGCAGCGCCGATGCCCACGAGTATCAGTGTCGTCATAGGTTCCTCCTCTATAAGTGACGCAGACGTATCTGCATTGATTGATCGCTGTGCGGTACCCAGGCGGCCTAGGAAATCATCACGCTACACACTCGCTTCACCGGTCGCTGAGATATCCTCGGCATTCGCTTGTTTAAATATCTCTTTGGCGCGTGTCCGCTGACCTGCATCATCTGTATGCACCGAGAGCAGGATATTTCCCCCGCGTACTTTTCCTTCGTAGCGCTTCGCCTCATACTCCGGGATGCCCATCCCCACCAGCGCCCCGACGATTCCCCCGGCAGCTCCTCCGACCGCGGCACCCCCTAAGGCGCCCATAATCGGACCGGCGGCAATGAAGGGCCCCACTCCTGGAATGGCCAAGCTGCCGATTCCGGCTAGCCAACCCAAAGCAGCGCCTACCCCAGCACCCACCGTCCCGCCTGTAGTAGCACCCTCGGGGGCTTTAGTCGCCTTCTCGTGTGCGAAATCCTTGGTGCTTGATTTATCGGGGAATAGTACCGAGATATCGTTATTGGCGAACCCCGCGACCTGCAGTTGGTCCACGATCCGATCCGCCTGGACGGCGGTCTGCGCGATACAGTAAACGGCTTTTTTCATGACGGTTCTCCTGCTCAATCAGCATTGTGTTCAGTCAGCATTGATTTCCAGTTGGTTGTCAACTCGTTTTACGCCCGCAGTTTTTTCTGCGAGTTGGGCAATCGTCGTTCGCTCAGCAGTGTTCTCTACCGGTCCCCTCAGGGTGACGATTCCATCGCGGGTAATGATCTTCACGTTATGGGCATTGAGGGAGAGCGAGTCGTCTTTCACTATCGCGCGGCGGATCGCCGCAGTGAGCTCACGGTCACCTGCTTCCCCGCCCTGTTCCTCTGGCGTAACAGTAACGTCGCCCCTGTCACGGACATTTACTCCAGTGTTCTCCGCATCCCGAGCTCTTCCCTCCTCCGCACCCCCAGCTCCTTGCTTTTCCGCATTCGGAGCCGAGGAGCCTGGCGTAGTGTCGCGCATGGTTTCCGAGGATGGAGTTTTAGTAGTCTCTGCTAAGACAACTCCGTGGCTCAACACAATAATGAACGCGATTAGTAGTGATTGCATGAGTGTGCTCCGGCAGTTAACAAAACGCAGGGCGGATAACCATTAGTTACGCCTTGCCGTTAGAGACGCTGGCGCTACATCACCCGCTCGGCTCAGGGGGTGGCAATGGATATGCCATAGGCGCCTGTTCCCTGGTATTGCCGTAGCGATCAGGCACTTGGGGCTAGTGTGAACAGAATAAAATTACCGTTTTTGCGAGGAGGTCGAGTAAAGATTACCGTTGCCCTTGTAAACCTTACAGCGAATGCCGGAGTTGTGACCCTAAATCTGCGCAAGCGACGGCGGCATGCGGCTGAATCCGCCCCAAGGTGGTGATTGGCGGGAAGACTGCCGTGGCTGCCGGATGCGCTATGAAGGCCTACGGGAGCACGCGGCCCGGGACGTGACCGACCACTGATTAACCGCTCGGCGCTTCCGCTCGGCGGAGACCGCAAGGGGCGCCGCGAGGTGAGCCGTCGCCCGTCCCTCAATCGTCCCGGCCCGCGCCCGGAAACCCAAGTTGCCGCCAGGCCTCGTAGACGACCACGGCGACCGCGTTCGAGAGGTTGAGGCTCCGGCTTTGTGCTGTCATCGGGATGCGGAGTACCCGGTCGGGTCCGAGCTCGGCGAGGACGTCTTCGGGCAGGCCGCGGGTCTCGGGGCCGAACAGCAAGGCGTCTCCGGGCTGGTATTGCACGGCCGTGTAGCGGCGCGCGCCTCGGGTCGAGAACGCCAGGAGGCGCGCCGGGAGGGCTGCGGCCATGAAGCTCTCCAGGGAGTCATGGCACTCTACCCGGGCCCATTCCCGATAGTCGAGGCCGGCCCGCCGGACCTTTGCGTCATTCAGCGCGAAGCCGAGCGGTGCGATGAGGTGCAGGGCGGCGCCGGTGTTGGCGCAAAGCCTGATAACATTGCCGGTATTGGGCGGGATCTCGGGTTGGAATAGAACGACTTGGAGAATTACTTGAGGCACGACTTGGGAACGACGTGGGGGCACGCGCTGTGATGGGTGACGGGAGCCGAATGCTGGCGGTCGATTTCTGCGGGCTTGAGTTCAACACCCCGCTGGTACTGCTTTCTGGTTGCGTGGGCTTCGGTGAGGAGTACACCCGCGTGGTCGGTTTCTCGAACCGGGATGCCGGGGCCGTGTGCCTCAAGGGTACCACCCTGGCGCCGCGTCTCGGTAACCCCGCGCATCGGATCGCCGAGACCCCCGCCGGCATGCTGAACGCCATCGGGCTCCAGAACCCGGGCGCCCGGACCGTCGTCGATGACATCCTGCCCCGGCTCGATTTCACCGAGACCCGTTTTATCGCCAACGTCTCCGGGTCGACGGTCGAGGAGTATCGGGAGGTCACTCGGATCTTCGACGATTCGCGGATCGACGCCATCGAGATCAACATCTCGTGTCCCAACGTGAAGGAGGGCGGGGTCACGTTCGGGAACGATCCCGCGATGTCGGCGCGGGTCGTCGCGGCCTGCCGGGCCGTCACGCAGAAGCCCCTCATCACCAAGCTCTCGCCCAACCAGACGGATATCGCGGACAACGCCCGGCGCTGCCTGGAGGCCGGCACCGACGCCTTCGCCGTCATCAACACGATCATGGGCATGGCCATCGATATCGAGTCGCGCCGACCTATCCTCGGGAACCATCAGGGCGGTCTCTCGGGCCCGGCCATCAAGCCCATCGCGCTCCTCAAGGTCCATCAGATCTACGAGGTGTGCAGGCCCCATGGGGTGCCCATCATCGGCCAGGGCGGGATCGCGAGCCCCGCGGACGCCATCGAGTTCCTGCTCGCGGGCGCGACGGCCGTCGGCATCGGCACGGCGCTCTTCTACGATCCGCTCATTTGTCCCAAGATCAATGCCGGGATCCGGGACTACCTCGAACGCCACGGCTCCACGTCGGTCTCGGAGCTCGTGGGATCGCTGCTGGAACCACCCTCGCTGTCGGCGTGGTGCACCGGGTAACACATCGCTCGGTGTCGGGTCGAAAGCCGGGTGGCCGAGGTACGGACTGCTCCACCTCGTCCATCCGCATGCTGCCCAATCCGACGAGAATTAACCGTCTTCGGCCAGGCGTTCACTGAAGGTCTCGCAGGCTTGCATGCGGCCGGACTGAAACCCGCGGCGGAACCAGGCCACGCGTTGCTTCGAAGATCCATGCGTCCAGGTCTCCGGGTTGACGGAACCGTCGCTCTGTCTCCGGATGCGATCGTCGCCAATCGCGGCCGCTGCACCCAGGGCCTCTTCCACGTCACCCTGTTCGAGGATGCCGCGCTGCCTGGTTGCATTTCCCCACACGCCGGCCAGGCAGTCCGCCTGTAGCTCGAGGCGCACCGAGAGCGCCGCGGCTTGTTCCGGCCGGCTTTGCTGCACGCGCCTGACCTCGGCATCGATGCCGAGCAGGTGCTGCACATGATGTCCGATCTCGTGAGCGATCACACAGGCCTGAGCGAAGTCGCCGGGGGCGCCGAAGCGTTGTTTGAGATCGCGGTAAAATCCCAGGTCGATGTAGACCTTCTGATCGAGCGGGCAATAGAAAGGGCCCATGGCCGACTCGGCAAAGCCGCAATTCGACTGCACGGCGTCGGTGAAGAGCACGAGCTTGGCGTCCCGATAGCGTTTGCCGCCCTGGGGAAACCCCGTATGCCAGGTGCCTTGTACATCATCGAGGACGAATGACACGAAGTCGACGAGCTTCTCCTCCTCGGGTGAGGTGTGGTGCGGAGTCACTGTCTCGCCCGGCAAGGGACTCTCGGGACCCTGGTCGAGCAGGGCCAGGAAGTCTTGTCCCGTGATGAGACTAACGACCAAGAGTATGACCACCCCGCCGAGACCCAAGCGGGTGCCTGCCCCGTATCGGCCGCCTCCCGGCACGCCCTCGCCGCGCCGGTCTTCCAGATTGGCGCTGCGTTCAGCGCGTCTCCAACGCATATCGATCGCACCTGCTTGTCATGTTTCCAGCATCGGGCGAGCGTTGGTGTCGGGCGCTCTGCCGCGCACCATCCTCGCCCGGATGTTGATGTCTGAGATGCATAGATTATAGAGGCTTTCGTAGAACCGGGTCATGAAGATGCAGGTGGCCAGGTCATCGACCGGCCAGAGGCTCATCACCAGCCCGGCGGTATACGCGCGCCAGTCTGAAAGCCGCAGCGCTCAAGCGATCGGGTCGGTCTTACCGACGAGGATGAATGCGCCCCAAAGCCCCGGATATGCTAACCGTCCGTTTCGGGCAACTGACGGTAAGGGGACGTCCACCCAAGATCGTCTCAATCCTTACTGGTTAGGCGACGTTGGTTGCATTAGTCGTGAGAGCGCTGCTGTAGAATCCCGTCCTTGGTGTGACGTCACTCGGAGGAAAGCGGAACGATGGTTGCTGCACGTGAAAAGTCGAAGTTAACATTTGACCGAGTTGCTAGTGCACGAGACCAGAACAGACAGAGGGCAAGAGATAGTGGCTACATATTAACGAGAAACGTTCCACGATGGTTACGTGTTATTGAAAGAAAAGGTGAACGGTCGATCGTTCCAATTAAAGACCACGTGCGACTAGGCTTTCGTGGCCGACGGTGATCTTGTTTCGTTAGGGGCTCAATGCTCACCACGTTCTACTGCCGGTACTTCCAACGCGCTTTCTTCTGGTCCGTGCCGATCGGCGGGCTTGCAGGCCTGATCGGGCTGGGCGGCGGAGAGTTCCGCCTGCCGGTGCTCACGCAGTTCATCGGCTTCCCAGCACGAGCAGCGATCCCGCTCAACCTCCTCATTAGCCTGGTGACGCTTTCGTTTGCACTGGCAGCGCGCAATCACGTGGTCCCGGTGTCGGGCGTCATGGCACACGTGCCGGAGATGGCGGGCCTGACGGTGGGCGGCCTCTTCAGTGCCATCTACGGGACCCACCTCGTTCTGCGGATGACCTATCGCCGTTTGGCTATTGCGATGGCCATGCTCCTTGCTGCCCTGGGCGTGCTGTTGCTCATCGAGGCCTTCGTACCATTCGACAAAAGCACGCTCGGTGCGGAGTCACTGCTCGTCCGCGCCCTTACAGGTGTTCTGATCGGCCTCGTCGTCGGCGTCGTCAGCAGCATGCTCGGCGTGGCGGGCGGCGAGCTGCTCATACCAGCACTGGTCTTTGTTTTCGGCGCCGATATCAGGGTTGCGGGCAGCGCCAGTCTGCTTATCTCACTCGCCATCGTGGCGACGGGCGTGTGGCATTACCATAGGGTGGGCGCACTGCCCATGACAGGCGGTCCGCGGCGCATCGCCATGTCAATGAGCGCTGGCTCGCTGATTGGTGCTGCTCTGGGCGGCCTCGCCGTGGCCGTAGCGCCTACCGAATTCCTCAAGGTCGTGCTGGGATCGGTTCTCTTACTGGCTGCGGTCAAGACCATCCACTGCTCGGCTACATCAAGAAGATAGGTCACAAAAAGAAAGGGGGACCATCTCTGGTCCCTTGAAGTCTACGATCCGACTCGTTATCGACACCCTACATAGGGTGTGGTAGAGTTTTGTCTCATGGCGGGTTCTCCGAGGCGAATATGAAGTGGTTGTTTGGCATCGTTGTTCTTGTTCTGCTAGTAGTTTCGGTGCGCTTCCGCAAGTTCGTTTTAGGTTTAGTCGCGCTTGGTGCTGCTGTGGGTGGTGTCGTCTATCTCATAAATGAGCGTGAAGACAGTCGTTCTCTTTCCCGCATTCCTGTCTCCCAGCTAACTTTTGAAAACGTCATGCTCACACCGGATTACAGTGGCTACAAGATCTCTGGGCGCATAAAAAACACCTCCGCGCAGTTCGCTCTCAAAGAAGTGACTTATATCGTCACTATGCAAGACTGTACCGGCGAGTCGCCTTCAAAGAACTGCGTCACCATTGGAGAGAGTAGGGAGACTGTTTATCTCAGCGTTCCCCCTGGCCAAGCCCGGGACTTTGAGGACTCCGTATATCTTGGGGGCACCCTCAAACCCAAAGCACGGCTTGAGTGGCACTACGTCGTTTCACAAACGAAGGGTGAATGAGAGGTGTCCTGGCTTTCCAACCTCTCCGATGCCGAGCGATGGGCTTTTGGCCTGTTGGCATTTCTTTGTATCGCCATTGTCAGCCACATGCTTGCTACACGAAGAGACCGTCACGCGCGTCGTGCTAAAGCATGTGTCGACTTCAACGCCGCAGTTCTTGACGCCTTTTCTGGTCTATACCCGATTCCAAAGAACTGGCCCTCTGATAAAGGCGCAATCGTGTATATGCTTGAAGAACGATTTCCGTTACTTCAAGCCGCTGTTAGAAAATTCCGGCCAAACGTGCCGATCCACAAACGATGGCTCTTCGACCGCGCGTGGCGCATCTATCATCTTGGTGCGGACCTTGAGATCTATTGGCAATACGTACCTCACCACGGCGAAGGTGTTGAAAGGGTAAACGATACAAACATGACAACAGGCTAACGTACAAGGATAATTTCAAGAACAACGTCGATCGTTTGCTCAGCTATGCAAAAAAGACCTAACGACGTGGCGAAAAAAACACCATCTCTGGTTCCCCTTCTGCGATCGAGTCGTTATCGACATCCAACATAGAGTGTGCTAGGGACTGACCGCTTTGGGGATCGTCACTTGAAGCTTGCTGGACCCCCGTAGCGGGCCTCCTTTACAAGCTGTGCACCTAAGGTGTCGGCCTGCGGCCGACCGGTTGGTGGGTTACGCCGCAAACAGCGCGGCTAACCCACCCTACATCTGAGGCTATGTCGGCGCGTTTTTCTCCTCCGCGCGCCGCAGCCGTTTCAGGAACACCGTCATCTCCTTAGCTGCTTGCAGATCGCCCCGGCCCTCCGCCGCTGCGATGCCTCGCTCGTAGGCCCCCGCCGCCTCCTCGATCCGGCCGCTGCGGACCAAGGCCTGGGCGTAATATTTCCAGGCGGCGGAATAGCCGGGATCGAGCGTGACGGCGGCCTCCAGATGTTGGGCAGCCTCTTGGATCCGCCCGGTCTCGAGATATGCCCGCCCGAGACCGAAACGCAGGAGGGCGCTGTCCTGCCCCTGCTTCAGCAGTTTCTCCAGGACCTCCAAGCGGTTGCCGGCCATAGATCTCTCATGAAAAGCGACATCGGCGCCTAACTCGCCGAGACCTGTTTGGGATCGATCCCGAGGGCGCGCAGCTTGCGGTAGAGGTGGGTGCGCTCCAGCCCGACGCGGTTCGCGACGCGGCTGATGCTGCCCCCGGTGACTTGCAGTTGATACTCGAAATAGGCGCGCTCGAACTGCTCGCGCGCCTCTCGGAGCGGGCGGTCGAAGCTCGGCACCGGCTCGACGCTTGGTGTACTGGGCCGCACGCCCAGGGCCGCGTCGATCTCGGGGGCTTCTATGAGCGCCCCGCTGCCCAGGATGAGCAGGCGCTGCACGAGGTTCTTGAGCTCCCGCACATTGCCGGGCCAGCCATAGGCGCGCAAGCGCTTCTGGGCCGCCAGGCTGAAGCGCCGGCGCGGCAGTCCCTCCTGTGACGGGAAGCGCTCCGCGTAGTAGTCGAGGAGGTCCGCGACGTCCTCGGGGTGGTCGCGCAGCGGGGGGATCCGGAGCGAGACCACGTTGAGATGGTAGTAGAGGTCGTCGCGGATCCGCCCGCCCTGGACGAATTCCAGCAGGTTGTGGCGGGTGGCCGCCACGATGCGGACATCGACATGGACGGGGTCGCGCCCTTCGACGCGCAAGAAGGACTGGTGCTCGAGGGCGCTCAAGAGCCGCGCCTGCAGGCCCAGATCGAGATCGGCGATGTCCTTGAGGAGCAGGGTCCCGCCGTTGGCCTTCTCGAGAGAGCCGAAGTGGACCGTGCCGCGGTCCTCGCTCCCGAAGAGCTCGGCGCCGGGGTTCTCGGTGGCGAGCCCGGCCACGGCCACGGTGACGAACGGCGCCGCCGCCCTCGGGCTCTGCTCGTGGAGATAGCGCGCCAGGACTTCCTTGCCGGTGCCCGGCTCGCCGGCGAGGAAGACCGAGGTCGGGTGCGAGGCGATGCGCCGCAACTGCTCGCGCAGGAGCGACATCGCCGGGCCGCTCCCGATGGGCTCGGCGGCCAGCGCGGCATGCGCCCGGAGCCCGATGTTCTCGCGGCGCAGCACCGCTGCTTCGAGGGCCCGCCGGATGGTCAGGAGCAGCTTGGCCGTCGACAGAGGCTTCTCGATGAAGTCGTAGGCCCCGAGGCGGGTGGCCTCGACGGCGGTCTCGACGGTGGCGTGACCGGACATCATGACCACGGGGCTGTCCTCGGCATTGTCGCGTGACCACTCCTTGAGGAGCGAGATGCCGTCCTCGTCCGGCATCCAGATGTCGAGCAGGATGAGGTCCGGCCGGCGCGCGCGGCGTGCCGCGCGGGCCTCCGCGGCGTTGTGGGCTGTCGAGACCTCGAAGCCTTCGTCGCCCAGGATCTCGCGCAACAGCCCCAGAATGTCCGGTTCGTCATCCACGACCAGGATCTGGCCGGCGCTCATACGACTTTCTTCTCGAGACCGCTGTTCAACGGCTGTCTGCTTTCGACCGCGTTCCTGACATTATACCCAACCCCCGTGATCGGCAGCCGGATCACCGCCGAGGCCCCGCCCCCCGGGTTGTTCTCGATCCACACCACCCCGGCGTGCTCCTCGATGATCTTTTTGACGATCGCGAGGCCGAGGCCGGTGCCCTTGGGTTTGTGGGTCACATAGGGCTCGAAGATCCGGTCCAGCGACGTCTCGGGAACCCCCCGACCCCGGTCGCCGATCCGCAGCTCCAGGGAATGGTGGCCGTCGTCGCCGATGTGGCGGGTCGTGACCCTGAGGTGCGGTGCCGCGCCGGGCTCGGTGGCCTCGATGGCGTTCTTGATGAGGTTGTTCAACACCTGCCGCAGGCGCCCGGCGTCCGCCACCACGAGAGGCAGCTCCGGGTCCAGATCGGTCTCGACCACGGCCTTGCGATCGATGCTTCGGTACAGGTCCAGCACCTCCGTGACGAGGTCGTTGATGCGGCACTCCTGTGCCTGCATGGTTGGCGGGCGCGCGTAGTCGGAAAAGCTGTTGACCATCTGTTTCATGGTCTCGACCTGCTGGACGATGGTGTGGGTGAGCCGGTCCATGACCTCGGCCTCCGCTCCGGGCAGGGTCCCGAGGTACTTGCGTCGCAGGCGTTCGGCGGAGAGCTGGATGGGCGTCAAGGGGTTCTTGATCTCGTGGGCGAGGCGGCGCGCCACCTCGCTCCAGGCGGCGTCGCGCTGGCCCTTGATGAGGGCCGTGATGTCGTCGAAGACGATGACATAGCCGCTGTCCCTTTCGCTCACGCTCATGAGCGGCGTGCCCCGGCACATGAGCACCTGGCGGCCGCCGGCACCGAAGAGCTGGACCTCTGCCCGCCAATCCGCCGTCGCTGCGCGAGCCGCAGCTCGCACCGCCTCGCAAAGCGGCCGCAGGTGAGGATGCTGTTCCGCCGTCACGGCCAGCGCGGTGCCGCGCTCTGCATCGAGATCAATGCCCAGTATCCTGCTCGCGGCGGCATTGGCGGTGCGCAGCCGCAGTTGCCTGTCGAGGGTCAGGACGCCCGAGGACAGGCGCCCCAGCACCGCCTGCAGGTAGGCGCGCTGGGCCTCGATCTCGTCGCGCGCGCGCCCGATCTGGCGGGTCATGTCATTGAAGGACCCGACCAGAAAACCGAGCTCGTCGCGGCTCGCGACCGGCAGTTCCCGGCTGTAGTCGCCCGCCGCCACGCTGCGGGTGCCCTCGGCCAGATCGCGGATCGGGGCGGTCACGCGCCGGGCGCAGTACAAGGCCGCGAAGATCGCTGCCAGGATGGTGAACACCAAGACCAGGGTGAGGGTCATCGCGAAGCTCAGCTTGAGCTGTTTGCGCAGATAGGCCAGCTCTTTGTATTTGTCATAGGCGCGTTCCACGTTTTCGGCCAGCGCATTGACATCGCGGGACGCGGGGTAGAGTGCCTGCAGATAGCCCGGGTCGCCGCCCGGACCGAGCTCCTCGACCGGCACCACGACCCTTACCGCCAGTTTGCCGCTGCGGATCGGGTCGAGCCCGATATAGGACTGACCCTGGCGAAGCTGGAGCAGGATGGACGCGCTCGGGACCTCGGGGATCATTTCGGGGCTGGCGCTGCTGATAGCGACGATGGCGCCGCGCCGGGACAGCAGGAGCAACTCGTCGGCGCCGTGCTGCGCACGCAGGTGGTCGAGGCCGATGGGCAGGCTCGGGTTGGCGACGATGGTGCTGTCCGGGTCGCGCAGCTCGCGGAGGTCGAGGCGGTTGCCGTCCGGGGGACCTTCGGCCAGTTGTTCGGCCAGCTCCTCGGTCTGGCGCAGGAGCTTGCGGGTGCGCTGGTCGATGGTATTGCGGCTGAGCTTGAGGACCTCTTCGAAGGCGCGCTCGATGCGCAGATCGAACCAACTGTCGATGCCCCATCGTAAAAAGTCACGGGAGAACACGAATACGACGAGCGCCGGCAGCAACGCCAGCGCGACGAACAGGGCCAGGAGGCGGGCCCGCAACCGCGCCCCCGGCTGGTGCTCGCGCAGATCGCGATACAGGCGCCGGAGCTGTACTCCGATGAGCACGACGAAGAGCACCAGTCCCACCGCATTGATGGCGAGCAGGACGACGTACAGCTCGCCGAAGGTCGCCGCGTCGTGGGTGACGTCGCTCAGGAGGATCAGCGAGGCGAGCAACAGCAGGGTGAGCGCGATCCCCGCGGCCAGGGTCCCGCGCGAGCGCCGGCCAGAAGGGAAAGAAGACATAGGCCCGCTCATGGCTTCAATCCCCACCGGTGCCAGGGGGTTCCGATCCGCCACTCGGATGACAGGTAGGCGACCAGGCGTAACGGGCCCGGCAGGGCAGCGAGGTCGAGGCGCGCCCGGACGGCCGCCTCGTAGCGGTACCCGGGCCGGAGAGAACGCTCGTCGATCACCGGGATCTCCTTGAGCTCGCCGAGGGCATCGGCGGCGTCCTCGATGGAAGGAAAGCTGTCCTGCTCACCGGTGACCACGTTGGTGACGAGGTAGCGGCCGGAGAGCGCATGGTGTTCGACCCGATAGCGCTGCCGGAGCCTACCGATGCGTTTGTCCCAGAGGAATTCGCGCAACTCCTCTATCTCGACCTCGACGAGGAGCGTCACGGGCACGCCGCTCCGGAGCGCCTTGAGCGGCTCGCCGGCGATACCGAAGCGCAGCGTCGCGTCGAGCACATAGAGGCCGTGGGAGCGGCGCAAGGTGGCATTTTCGATCGTGATCAGGGAAGGCGCCGCCCGGGCCGCTGAGGCCAATACCAGGAGCAGGGCGAAGAGGCCTGTGGCGGAGCGAGGCGGCATCGCCCGGTTCACGCGGCCCGGACCACATCTACGCAACCGGCAGCGTCCAGGTCGTCCTGGGCGAGCGATGGCCATGCCACGAGGTCCCGCTGCTCGGCGAGACGCGGCCTGGAGCTACCTATGAGAATAAAAGTTGGGGCCTTCGGCCTTCTGCAGCGGGACATAGAAAAACCCGTCCATCCCGTCCTCGCCCGGGAGGATCTGCCGACCGGCGCCGGTATCGCGGCCCCAGGGTGGCTCGATGGGCACCAGCCGGGCGTCCCGGTGTGTGTCCAGAAATGGCGTGATGCGATGAACATTTTTCGAGGGAAGAACGGAACCGGCGGTCGCGCGACCTCCAGGTCCTTGCCAGACCTGGTAGATCACCACGACCGTGATGCGGTCTTTTACGGTGAGGTGATGGTGGCTTTTGGCCTGTGCCCGCACGAGATCCAGCCGCATCGCCACGCCGTGCGCTAGCGTCCGAGTTGGCCTATCCTATCACTACTGCAGCCGGGGATGGATTTGCGGCCGGGCGCTCACTTCACAGCTGCGACACGGATGTCGGCCATACCGGCGTGCGCCTTCCCCACGTCGCACGTCCCGCCACCACGGTCTCCGGTCCCGACGGCCCGAGCAAAACGGTGGTGTACCGCGTGCTCGAGGACCGGCGCAACCCGCAGTCCCGGTGTACCCGTGGAGAACCGCCACCGCGCGGACCACCCAATCACCGGCCGGCCGGTCCGATGCAACAATGCCTGTTGCAAAATCGCGTTGAAATTCCTATGCTCGTCGATACGATACGGCGCCGTTTTCCGCCACCACGTGCTCGGAAAGGGTCTATCAGCGGACAGACGGTCCATAGGTCCGGAAGTTCCCGAGGGCTTTAGACCATGGATACGCATCGAACCGGCGACTTGCAGATCGATCAAGACCCGGATGCTCAACGCCATCACTGGATCGCCGAGCGCGTCGGATGGACGGTCATCACGCTGGTGATCCTGGCCGCCCTGCTCGGGCTGTTCGGGTCCGGCTGGCTCAGCGAGGCCAGCGTCGGCGCGCCGGAGGGGGCACTGCGTCTCGAGTACAGCCGTTTTGGACGCTTTCTGGCGCCGATGACGCTTCGGATTCATCTGGGGCCGGACGTTATACACGAAGGCCGGGTGTCGCTCTGGCTTAACCGGGACTATATTGAAGCTGCTCAGGTACAGCACATTCTCCCGCAGCCGGACGCTGTCGAGGCCGGAGCGGATCGCCTGACCTATGTGTTGCGGGTCTCGGATGCGGGCCGGCCCACGGCCGTGACGATCCATCTAGAGCCAGACCGGGTCGGTTCGCTTTCAGGCCAGATCGGCGTCGCAGGTCACAAGCCGCTCCGTTTCGATCAGTTTATTTACCCCTGACCATGTCCCTGTGATCACGCCGCGCGAGCAGCGACGGGTCTCGGCCAACGACGTTTAAAGGAGATCACGATGGATGCAGTCCTGCGTGCCACGGTTGTTTATCTCTTTCTATTGCTGCTCTTCCGGATCGCTGGGCGGCGTATGCTATCGGAGATGACGACGTTCGACTTCGTGCTGCTCTTGATCGTCGCAGAGGCTACCCAGCAAGGTCTTCTCGGCAATGACTCCTCGGTCACGAACGCCTTTCTGGTGATCATCACGCTGATCGGGATCGAGATCGCCCTCACTGCGCTGAAACGGCGATCGGCACGCATCGCGAAATTGATAGATGGCGTCCCCAGTATCATTATCGAGGACGGTCGTCCCCTCAAGGATAGGATGGAGAAGGCGCGGATCGATGAGCGGGACATCTTGTCGGCCGCGCGCACAGGGTACGGATTGGAACGGATGGACCAGATCAAGTACGCGGTGCTGGAACGCAACGGCAGCATCTCGATCATCCCAAAGCGAAGCAGCGGATAAGCCGGTACAGTCGGCCTGCGTAAGTCCCATCGCTAGCTCCGGTCGGGCGCAACGGGTTATCAACGATAGGCGTAAGAGTCGTGCCATCACCATCGAGCGAAAAAGCGACACCACGGGAAAGGACGACGAAGCGAACCTCTTCGGCATCGGCCGGCAACCAGAAGGTCCGATACGCGGTAGTCGGGCTTGGATATATCGCGCAGATCGCGGTACTGCCCGCCTTCGCCAAGGCGAAGAACGCCGAGCTTGTCGCGCTCGTCTCAGACGATCCAAAAAAGCTCGCGAAACTCGGCAAGAAGTACAACGTTCCCTTCCGGTACTCCTATGACGAGTACGACGCGTGTCTCTGCAGCGGCGAGGTTGATGCTGTCTACATCGCGCTGCCGAACAACTTGCATCGCGAATATACGGTTCGGGCTTGCCGCGCCCGGGTCCATGTGCTGTGCGAGAAGCCGATGGCGGTTACGGAGTCGGACTGCGAGGCGATGATCGCCGCCGCCAAGGAGAATCGAACCAGACTGATGATCGCCTACCGCCTCCACTTTGAAGAAGCGAACATGAAGGCGGTCGAGATCGCCAGGTCAGGGAAGCTGGGTGACCTGAGGGCTTTCAACTCCTTGTTCACGATGCAGGTCAAGGAAGGAGATATTAGGCTGCAAAAGGACCTGGGCGGAGGAACGCTATACGACATCGGCGTCTATTGCATCAATGCGGCGCGCTACATCTTCCAGGCCGAGCCTGTCGAAGTCTTCGCCTGGAGCGCGAACAACGGTGAAAAGCGATTCGAAGAAGTCGACGAGATGACCAGTGCGATACTCCGCTTCCCGGACGAGCGCCTAGCGTCGTTTACCAGTAGCTTTGGAGGGTCTGCCGTATCGGCATACCAGATAGTCGGCAGCGAAGCGGATCTGCGCGTCGATCCGGCCTATGAGTTCGCGGGTGACCTGAAGCATCGGCTCACAATCAAAGGCAAGACGCGAGAGCGCACGTTCTCGAAGCGAGACCAGTTCGCGCCGGAGCTGCTCTACTTTTCAGATTGCGTCATCAACGGAGAGGAGCCGGAACCATCCGGCAGGGAAGGGCTCGCCGACGTGCGGATAATTCGGGCCCTCTATCATTCGGCGGCGAGCGGAGAACCGGTCAAGCTCGACGAGTTTGACCGGGACCAGAGACCGACGATCAAGCAGGAGATCCACCAGCCGCCGCTCAAGAAGCCTCGGCTCGTGCGCGCGGCAACGCCAACGCGGGAGAAGTGACTGGTGTCATTCATACACGAAAGCAAGCGAAGCGCTCAGCAGGAGCTGGATGAACGGTCCCGGCTTAGCGGATCGAGTTGGCGACAAACACCTGTTCGATCTCAAACGCCACCAGGGTATCGAGATCGTCAACGCAGTTGAGGCGCTACGGAGAATCACTCCGATCGAGTGAACCACCGATGTCCCGGGTCACTCTGCGCAGGAAACAAATCGAGGGTGGCTCCTTTAATCCTCCTTTAATCCCGGCGCCTTTAGCCCCGCCTTGAACTCCATGCGGATCTCGTGACGCTGCATCGGGCTACGAATCTGCTAAGGCGCATCAAGATATAACGTCGAGCCCCGCTCGGACCGCGCGCGTAACCGGGCTTCCCGGTCCTCTTGCTTACGAACCGCGTCGAGAAGACCTCGTCGCGCCCACGAAACAGCGAACGGAACAGCTTGACCTTCTCGGCGGACGTCTTGGGAACTGCGATGGGCACGCGCACGCGAACCTCGGGCTCGGCCCCGAGCGAAGCCAGCTCGGCCTGGAGCGCTACGAGTGCGCGTGCGGGATCACGTTTCGGCCTCGACCAGACGGGCATCCAAACGGACTCCAGGTTCGCCTATCCTCGTACTACTCAGGGAGTGGAATAAACTCCGTCTCACCGGGCACCTTCGGAAAGCGGCCCTCCTTCCAGTCGCGCTTGGCCTGCTCGATCCTTGCCTTCGAGCTGGACACGAAGTTCCACCAGATGTGTCGCTCTCCATCCATTGGAGCGCCGCCCAGGAGCATAACGCGCGCGGGTGATTCTGCCCGCAGTACGGGCATTGAGCCCGGTGCAAACACGACCATGCGCAATGCCTCGACCCGCTCCTCGCCGCACCAGATCACACCTTCGGTGACATAGGCCGCTCGCTCCTCGTGCTCAGTAGGCAGTGGCAACTCTCCTCCCTTGGGCATCGTCACCTCGACATACAAGAGCGGCGAGAGCGTCTGGACGGGCGAGGTGGCGCCATAGGCCATGCCGGCGAGGACCCGAATACGTACGCCCTGCTCTTCGAGCGCTGGGAGCGTAGGCCCTGCATAGTGACGGAAGTCCGGTTCCAGTTCCTCGTAGGCCTTCGGCAGCGCGACCCAGAGCTGGACGCCGTGCAATCTCGACCCGGTCTTTCTCAGATCAGGCCCGGTACGCTCCGAGTGCACGATGCCTCTTCCAGCGGTCATCCAGTTGATGGCCCCAGGCCGGATCGGCTGATGCGAGCCGAGGCTATCCCGGTGCACGATCTCCCCTTCAACGAGGTAGGTCACCGTAGCGAGGTTGATGTGCGGATGCGGGCGAACGTCGATCCCTTGCGCTGGTGCCAGCTCGGCCGGCCCCATGTGATCGAAGAAGATGAAGGGCCCGACCAGTCGTCGAGCGCTAGAGGGCAGCAACCGGGCCACGGTGAAACCACCGAGGTCCCGCTTCCTCGCTTCGATGATCGTCTCGATAGCGGGGGTCGATGCACAGCTCGTGCAGATGGGGGCATCGGCTTCGGTCCAACTCATCGTCCTCGCTCCAGGGGGGCTGCGAAACCTATTTTACCGCCGATA
>JALZID010000097.1 GCA_030860485.1 Pseudomonadota bacterium
TCTTTTGCTTAAAGGCTGGATATCACCGGTGGTGATGTCCAGCGCAACGCTACAAACTCTCTGCAACCCTGTATTCTACGCCCTTTCCTGACGACCCGCATGGATATTTATGCAACTGGAGGGTAGAGCCGCGCCGGATGCTTCTGCCTTCAAGATCAATCGTCTTTTCAATGGTACGGGATATTCGCCTTACACAACGACGCTTATTGATTTCGCCATCTCAGGTGTCGAACCCGAAGAACTCCCAATGGACTCATCGACCCGGAAGAGCGGTCTGGGCCATCATCGGCAAGCAGGAGTTTGTTTCGGGAAGCGCGGGGAATTTCTGACGGCGCACCTGCTTCCAGCCGGTCATATCTTCACGGTTGAAGGGCAAGCAATTCCCGTCGAGCGCGAGGAAGACGCCCTGGACATCCTCGCGTACCTAAATACGCCTCTGGTTCGATTCTCGATTAACAAGTACTGCGGGCAGCACAAGTACTCGGGCTACGTAAATCTTCTTCCATTTGTTCGTCTTTCCGAGAGTAGCGAGGCTCGCGCAATGGTCAGCCGCGCGATCAATGCTTCCGAAACTGCAAGAAAGTACGACGAAGTCCAGCACCTGTTCGAAGGTGTCTCTTCAGTTCGGAGTTTCGAGGATTGGGCAGACGAAGTGCGACTTGCCGTCGAAGCTGCTCGGCAGACAGCGGTCGACTGCGAAGGCTATTGCGAGAGGCAATTGCGGGAACTGCTTGCCGTCTCCGACGAAGAAGCCCTGGTGATAGACCGCTTTCGAGAGACACAGCCGCCTTGCGAACCAGCGATCGAAGACGCCGACATCGATTCCGGGTGCAGATGGATTGCGGCGCATAGTCTCGTTTCGTTCGCCCTGGGATGCGTCTTTGGCCGGTGGGAATTGCGCGAAGAATTAAAGAACACCGATTTTTCGTTGACGCGAGCATTGGAAAAGTTCGGACCGTTTCCGCCTGCCATGCGGCGAGCGGGACCTCATCTCGACGCGCACGAAAGAGCGATTCTCGTTTACGACCCAACGCATGGCGATCACATTGAGGACCGGTTGAGAGATCTGCTCTCCGTCTTGTTCTGCGGAAGCTTGACGGAGAATGAGTCTCACCTTGCGAGTGCGCTGCAAACGGACTCGTTGAGTGAGTACGTGCGCCGCTCAGACGGCCTGTTTGGTGACCACTTGCGGAGGTACTCGAAGAGCCGTCGCAAGGCGCCAATCTACTGGCAGCTGGCGACGCCATCGGCGGCTTACTCGGTTTGGCTCTACCTGCACGCCTTCACCAACGACACGCTCTACAAGGTTCAAAATGACTACGTGGCCCCGAAGCTCGCGCACGAGCAACGCAAGCTCGAGTCGCTGTGCCGCGACGTGACCGAGACCCCAAAGGCAGTAGAGCGCAAGGCCCTCGCCGCGCAGGAGACGTTCGTCGACGAGCTCCGCGCCTTCCTCGAAGAGGTGAAGCGAGTCGCGCCCCTTTGGAATCCGAACCTCGACGATGGTGTCATCATCAACTTCGCGCCGCTCTGGCGCCTCGTGCCGCAGCATAAGCCCTGGCAGAGGGAACTGAAAGCCAAGTGCGACGAGCTCGCCGCGGGCAAGTACGACTGGGCGCGCCTCGCGATGCACCTCTGGCCCGAGCGCGTGGTTCCGAAGTGCGCGACCGACCGAAGCCTGGCGATCGCCCACGGCCTCGAGGAGGTTTTCTGGGTCGAGGGTCCCGACGGGAAGTGGCAGCGCGGTGGGCGAGGACGCAAGGCCCATGTGGACACCCGTATAGACAGGAGAAGACCATGATTCAGATCACGTTCAGTCTCGACGAGGGCGCTCTCTCGAGCGTGCGGCATGATCCCGACACCTTTACTCGCGAGTTGCGCATCGCGGCCGCCGTGAAGTGGTACGAGCTGCACCGCATCAGCCAAGGGCGAGCAGCGGAGATCGCGGGCCTGTCGCGCGCGGAGTTCATCGACGCGCTTGGCCGGTACGGGGTCTCGCCGTTTCAACAGACTGCCGACGAAATCATTGCCGACGCCGAAGAGGCCGGCCGTGGCTGAGATCTGGGTGGTCAACGCATCACCGCTGATCGCGCTTGCCAAGGTTGGACACGTCGACCTCCTCGCTACGCCCGGCCGGTCCGTGATCGTGCCCGAGGCCGTAGCCGAAGAGATCCTTCGAGGACATGCCTACGACCCTGCGCGGCGAGCACTGGAGGCTGGCCTGGGCGCGGACGTGCGGCGCGCGGCCCACGACCCCGAGGTCGTGGAGTGGAGCCTGGGGGCCGGCGAGTCGGCCGTGCTCTCGCTGAGCCGAGCGCTGGGTGCCCTCGCCATCCTCGACGATCGCGAAGCGCGGGTCGCGGCACGGACGCTGGGAGTTCGCTTCTCGGGTACGCTCGGCATCGTCGTGCAGGCCGCCCGCGCGGGCCGGATTGGTTCGGCGGTGCCGCTGATCCGAGCGGCTACGTTCTGCTGGCCTGTACCTCAGCGACCACGCGGTTGCCGACGCCCTTCGCCGGCACCTTGGCGAGAGCTGGGAACCCTGACATGCACCCGCTCCACGACTACGTGGCGAAGCAGCTTGCTGAGCGCCTGAAGGCCCGGCGCGTTGTCGTTTGGTACGATGTTCGGCGTGAGTTCGCTGCATTCGTCGACGAGATCCGGGGAGGGCCCAGGTCGCAGAGCGGTGTCGGCCCCGTCATGTTGGCCGGAAGCCACCCACGGTGGCCACGGGCGCCTCCAGCAGGCTCTTGAGCGCCGCCTTTACCGACGGAGACGTGCGCTCGCGCACGAGCTCATCGACGGAGCGCGTGGGAATAGATGCTATGTAGGGCCACCCAGGCTACCCTTTAGGCGCATTGGTTAACCAATCCAAAGGAGAGCGAAGATGAATCGAGTGGCCCTACAGAGTAAAGATAACGCAGTCGAGGGGGTGTTGTACATGGCGATGGAGTTGAGCGACAAGTGTTGGAAGCTCGTGTTTAGCGATGGGGGTGAGAAGCGGCGACATGAGACGATGGAGGCGGGACACCGTATGGAGTTGGTCGAAGCGATCAGGAAGGCCAAGGAGAAATTCGACCTCTCGTCCGAGGCAAAGGTGGTGAGCTGTTACGAGGCGGGCCGCGATGGCTTCTGGTTGCACCGTTACTTGGTAACTCT
>JALZID010000098.1 GCA_030860485.1 Pseudomonadota bacterium
ACCAGTGGATGGTGCGCATCCGGAGGAACGCCTGCTGCGACTTCTCACCATGGGCCGATGCCTCCGGGGCATACAGGCCCGTGGCGCCGACCACCATCGCGAGACCCGCGGCGGCCCAGCGCCCGACCCTCTTTATCGTTGCTGTCTTACTCATGTCTTAGCCTCATCGTGTTATTAGGTTCGCGTTTCTTCGGACTGCGGTCTAGTACTCCGTCAGGTACTTCGTGGTGCAGAACCAACGACCGAAGAAGTGCCAGATGAAATAGATGAGAACGCAGATGAACCCGGAGAAGAAGGCCGAAACCGGCACCACGTCTTTACCGAAGGTCCTCAGGGTGCCTTTCTCGACGAAGCGGATGTACTCGGGCGTACCCGTCCGCACGTAGTGGTAACCCTGGATGTCGGCGATGGTCATGGCCATCCCATGGTACTCGACCGGCTGATGCAGGGGCGCCAGCATGACCCAGTTACCGGGATAGAAGATGAGGCCAAATCCCAGACCGCCTACCACGGCCGTGACCAGGAAGCTCTTCGACCACAGCAGGACGACATCGAGGATGATGGCGCCCGGGACCAAGGTCGCGGCCCACACGAAGTTGATGGGGAAGTAGGTCCAGCCCCAGAAGTTGAAGTAACGGTTGACCCACTCGCCGAACAGCAACCCCAGGATGGTGAAGGTCGCCGCGAAGGGGAGGCGCAGCTTGCCCCACAGGAAGTATTGCGCCGCCGCAGGGAAGGTGATGCACATGATCGGCGTCACCGTGACCCACAGACGGCGATCCTTCCAGTCCGTCCAGAAGTCCCAGTCGCCCATCGTCAGCATGGCGTGGACGTGGAACCCGCCCGTGAACACCAGGAACGACAGGGTCAGGATCAGCCAGTCGGCCGTCCTGGAAGCCTGAACGATCTCGGCTTTCGTAAATACCGTAGGTGAATAGGAACTCATTGATAGATGCCTCCTCGTTTTATCGATTATGGTGCAGCGCGGCAGCGAGAGGGCCTCTGTGCGGCACAGCCACCCTCCCCCTTGTCGCTATTGTAGCTCTTGGGGGTCGGAAACCGGCCGTTGATTGATGTGATCGCACAACGGCCGGTTTATTCAGCTTACCGCTTCCATGCTCGACCTCTCTCGTTCCGTGCTTACGCGCTTAGCCTGATTCGCTTAGCTTGATTGCTTCAGGGTCGGCCCGACGAGATTCCCGATATCCTCGAAAATCTGCAATAGCAGGCCGCAAAGGCCTAACGCCATCCAGCCGAAGAACACGAATCCGTAGTGCAACGGCGCTACGAACAGCTCTTCCATCCACCAGAAAGTGTGACCCCACTCGTTGAGGCCGACGTTCGGGAGGATCATGAAGGGTCCGACGACCACGACCAGGTACGGCAGGGACACCCCCTTCGAGAAGCAGGGGATCCGGGTGCGAGCATACATGAAGGCGCCCCAACCCGTGAGGATGTAGATCGGGTAGCTCATGTAGAACTCGATGATGTGGCTGGGCGTGAAGTCCGTGTCACGGATGACGGTCTGGTGCCAGGTGCCATCCTGCTCGGTGTAGAAGCTGGCGCCCCAGTAGATAGCGATGCCGTAGGCGACCAACCACACCAAGTGATGGAAATGGTTCGTCAGAACCTCCGTCGAGGTCAGGGCATCCATATCCCGGGTCCGGGTCTTCCAGAGGTACCCTCCGATGGCGGCGAACAACGGGATATATAGCGCCGTTTCGATGTACAACCAGTTCATCCAATAAGTCTTGAACTCCGGCGCGAACGCGTCCAACCCGGCGGACCAGCCGTAGACTTCTTCATACCAACGTACAAACAGGTTGAAGAACGTGAACCCGCCGACCATGAGCCACAGGTTCGTCTGGTTGAGATAGCTATGGGCCTTTTCAACCTTGACTTGACTCGCAACAGCTTGTGATGCTGCCATTTTCTTTGCCTCCTATTTTGGTAAATCAACCCTCCATCCCGGCGCTGCTCCGGGAATGAAGTCCGTCTTACAGAGTCACCCCCTCGCCCCTCTCTTCACGGGAAACGGTGTGGATCCGTAGATGGTCTAAGTCTATCAAATGACGACGGCATGTCAAGCCCCGGACGGGCTCGTGCCTGCTGCCATGTCGGGCCCGGCGCCAGCCGCGTCCGGGTATCCTGCCCGATCGATATTCTCGATCTTTCAAAAAGATACGGCCCTGTACGCGCGCAAGCCCGGTTCGAGCATGCCCGGAGAGGTCCCCGGAGATCCGGCCGCGGGGCAAGGACGCGGCGACTGACCTCACGCATGGGCACGACGGCCATCGATGCTATGGCTGACGCGACACTGCTGGCCCTAGCTCATGGAGATATAGTCGCGCAACGCGCGGGCCTCGGCCTCGATCTCCTCCATCCTGGCCTTGACCGCGTCTCCGATGCTGACGATCCCGCACAAGCGCCCATCGCCATCGGTCACGGGCACGTGCCGCATCCGCCGATCGGTCATCAAGGCCATCAGCTTCAACAGCGAATCCAATGGGTTGCAGGTGATGATCTCGGCCCGCATGAGGGCCTGGATGGGCATCCCCAGGACCTCTCGCCCATGGCCCGCGAGCCCGTGCACGATATCCCTTTCGGAGAGCACCCCCCGCGGCCGGCCATCCTCGTCGCACACGACCACGGCCCCGATGCGTTGTTCCATCATACGCTTCGCCGCGACCGAAATGCTCTCGTCGGCCGGCAAGGTGAACACCCCGGCGCCCTTGACCCTAACGATGTCTTCTACCTTCATGACACATCTCCTAGGGCGGAGGATTACGGGTGGGTGGCTTGGCCCGAACGGCGTTCACGCCACCGGCTGGAACGATGGCACGGAGATTCGAACGCCCCGGCCTTTCCGTACAGACCTCTTCATAGAGCCCCACGAGCTCGGCCACCACTCGGCCCGCCTCAAAGGATTTTACAACCCCGCGGGCGCCATCGCCCAAGGCACCCCGAAAGGTGTCATCCGTGAAGAGCTTGCGCATGGCCTGGGCGAGGGCCTCGGGGTCGTCGGGGGTCGCGAGGCAACCGCTTCTCCCATCGCTCACCAACTCGGGCACCCCGCCCGCCCGCACACCGATGGCGGGAATGCCGAGCGCCATGGCCTCAAGGAACACCAGCGGTTGGACCTCGGTCGTGGAGGCAGATATGAAGACATCGCACGCCGCGAGCCGCTCGACCAAGGGCGCCCCATGCAGCATGCCCGTCCACACGACCCGGTCGGAGATCCCCAAGCTCCTGGCCAAGGTCTCGAGCCTCAGCCGCTCGCGCCCGTCCCCGATGATCATGAGGGCCGCATCGAATCCCCCCGAACGCAACTGGGCGAACCCCTCGAGCACGACGTCGACGCGCTTCTGCTCCACGAGCCTCCCAAGGTGGACGGCGGTCGGCCGGTCCATCCCGAAGCGTGCACGCAGCGCGGCCTTGTGCACAGTAGTGGAGAAACGCCCGAGGTCGATCGGGTTGGATAAGACGTGGACCGGGCGCGTGAGCCCGTGCTCCAGGAGCTCGCGTTCCAGCGCGCGAGCGGGGGTGATCACCAGCGAGCAGCGGTTGTAGAAGAACGCCAGATAGCGCCGGAGCAGGCGTTTGATCACCGCGTAATCGAGCCGAAAGTTGCTGAGATATTCGGCCAGGAAACCGTGGTGGCTGCCCACCAGGGGGCAGCCCAGGAGCTTGGCGCACGCCACGGCCTCCCAACCGACCGTGAAGATGGTGTGCAGGTGGATGACATCCGGCCGAAAACGCCTGAGCTTCGCGAGGGGGCGCGCGATCGTCGGGAAGCGCGCCTGGATGTGCCGGAAGCCGGGCAAGGTGAACGATGGGAACGGGAATACGAGGACGCGTGGGTCCAACTCCTGCTGCGGCCCGCCCTCGCCCTCGATCCTGCTCACGTCCATAGTGAACACGGCGACCGCATGCCCGCGGCGCACCAACTCGTTGGCGGTGGTCACGACCGAGCGCACGACACCGTTGACTTGCGGGAGGAAGGTATCGGTGAAGAGTGCGATGCGCATGTCTCGAGCTCGGCCAGGGTATCAATCGGCCATGATCAAACGGTGCCCGCCTCCAGGCCCGCATGCAGCGCCTGGCAGGCGCGGTAAAGCTCCAGGACCTCGGGCACCACGGCGAAGGACGCGATGACCTTCTCGAACTCACCGCCCGGTTTCAGGAGCTGCGGTAACTCCTGCGACAACTCGAAC
This sequence comes from Pseudomonadota bacterium, assembly GCA_030860485.1. Taxonomy (NCBI): domain Bacteria; kingdom Pseudomonadati; phylum Pseudomonadota; species Pseudomonadota bacterium. The sequence goes on from JALZID010000098.1 coordinate 4,215, forward strand.
ACATGTACGCCGTGCTTGCGGGCGACGACGAGATAATACAGGTAATGCAGGGCGCGGATCGCGAGCTTGGGATCGTGATAGGCATCGAGGATCGGGACCAGGAAGGCGAGCTGTAGCGATCGAGAGCGCGCATCGACCACCGCCGTTCCGTCGGAAACCGTGCAGATCATCGGCAATGCGGCGGCGGTCTCGGCGTCCGAAAAGCCGATGCGAGGCCATGGGACCTCGGGTTTCGGCAGGCCGAACAGCGCCGCGAACGCCTTCTGGTAGCACCATGCGAGGCTGCAAGCCACCGGGTCCCTGACCGGGGTCGTATCCGGGTTCGAGAACAGCCGGAGCTTGGGAAACAGGGCGCGTCGCAAGTCGCCCAGAGATCGGTCGGTACCGCTGTTGAGCAGCACCCGGTACCCCAGACCGGCGATCGCGACCACCCGCGACAAGGGCTCGAAGTGGGCAAGCTCTTCGAGCAGGAGCTGGATGGCGCTCGGGTCCACGGCGGTCTCGGTCCAGGCCAGGAACGCGATCACATTACCACTGATATAGGTGTTCTTGGAGCGCCTCCAGGCCTCCAATACCGACCGCACCTGCCCCTCGCCGATGGTGACGTCCCGAAATCCCTCGCCCGCCATGCGGTAGATGTGAGAATTGAAGGCCGTGACCCCGAAGTCGGCCACGCACCCCCACTTGAGGCACAGGACAAAATATCTGGCGAGCAGGAAGTCCTGCCAGCTCCGATGGATGAAGCGGACCTTGTCCGGGCCGGTCGCGACGAATACCGTGCGCTGCGCGATCGCCGCGCAAGTGCCGCGGAGCCCGACCAGACCGAAACCAAACAAGACATCGCCGCCGCCACCCGCGAGCGCTGGGTCGGACGCCAGGTCCACGCGCCAGCGTTCCACTACCGTCCGCGCCTCGGCGAGCAGGGTCTCGTTATCGATCTCGCCACGGTGTTTGTAAAAGAACAGCCAGGCGACCAGGGTGAGGGCATCGAGGACATGGTCGATCTCGACCGTCGCGCCGTCCGCCGCAGGCAGGCCGACCAGATGACTGCGCCGCAGAATGGTGCGTAGCGTCTCATCCATGATCGTGCCGGCGGTCAGCGGACGCGCACCGAAGCCGTGCTCGGTGTCGGGTTCGAAGTTCGACAGGATGAGGGGCGTGAGCACGAGCTCGAGGAGGCGTGGATCGGTGACCCGCGGCAACCAGCGCTTGCAGGCGGGGAAGGTCCGCTCCGCCTGGGGGACCGTGAGGCGCAGGACCTCCAGGACATCGCGCGGGTCGCTGGCCAGGCGTTCCAAGCCGTGCAGTCCGCTGCGGACCGCCACCACGATCGCGAAGCGCGGGTTGTCGCGGTAGCGGGTCACGACGCCCCGCAAGGTATCGACGACGGACGACAGACCCATGGTCGGATGATTGACCAGAAAATCGTCCACCCCGTCGAGGATGACGGTGACGGCCCGGTTGCGGAATACATCCTCGATCCACTCGGACCGGTGATCACGACCGGGGTAGAGGTGCGTGACCCACGCCGACCACCACGCCCACAGCGCCTCCCACAAGCGTCCCGCGGGCGGTTCCTCGCGAGACAGCGTGACCTGCTGCATGGGGATGAAGAGCGGAAAAGGGGTCGCGGGCCCCGGCTGGGCCAGATACCGGCGGCCCAGGCGCCAGGCGAGCATGCGCATCACGGTCGATTTGCCCACCCCGGCGGCGCCGGTGACGACGATCTGGCGCGGCCTTTCTCTGCCCTGCACGAGCCGCTCAGAGACCAGCGCGCAGATGGCCTCCTGGGTGCCGAACGAGGCGGCGTTGGCGGTGGCCATGGCACGGTCCGCGGGCGCCGCTTCTCCGGCCACCTGGTTGATGAGTGCCGTCGTACCGGTCACCCGATTGACCTCCGCGACCCGCACCAGGGTTCGATCCGCCACCTGCAGGGCCGGATCGGCACCGTAACGCCCGACGAACCCCGCCACGATGCTCACGATGGGCGCGTTGGGACGCTTCGGGACCTTCACGGACCCGTGGGTGCCGCGGAAATAGATGTCGCGGTCGTGATCGGCGACCTGGATGGGCACCGAGAGGTCGGATTTGGCGTAGATGTCGTGGGTCACGGGTACCGGTAGCCCCAGGCCGTCCACGCCGGCGACGGCCTCCATGAACTCGCGTTCGAGGGTGAGCAGCCACGGATTGTGCCAGCGCAGGACCGCGATGATCTCGTTCCTGCCCCAGTCCTTGCTCCCCTGAGTGACGAAACGGACCGTCCGCAGCAGCGGCGCCATGAGCGGATACACCGTCGCGTAGGCCACCTTGCCGAACCCGGCCATGAGCGGGTCCCCGCCACGATGGGGCACGGCGATGTTGATGATGCGCCGGGTGCGCAGCCACAGGGACGGCAAGGCGTCGGGATCCGAGTCCGGCGACAGACCGCGGCCGTCCCGATAGGCACGTCGCAACATCTCCTTGACCACGAGCCCCCCGGTGCTGTGGGTGACGAACAGGAGGTGGCGATAGCCCTTGAGCTCCGTCTCCAACCAGGTCTTGAGATCATCGGCCGCCGGCGTGATCGCGGTCCGCTCCCAGAGCCGCGACGGATACGAAAAGGAGGCGACATCGAGATCGAGACCCGCGGCATCGAGCACCCACTGGGGCATCCGGCCCCAGGTCCGGCCGCAGTCCCCGAACACACCATGGATGAACAGCACCATCACGTCCGTGCTCGGGCCGGCGGCCTTGTGGACCAGGCCGTACTGACCCTGGCCGGTCCAGAACTCAGCGCTCATGGGCCGATAGGATAGCCGATAGGACAGTGGGGGTGGGCCCCGAGGCGCGGGCTGCGCGCAAAAAGAAGGGAGGCCCGAGCCTCCCTCCCTTAATGCCGCGATTCAACCGATTAGAAACTGAATCCGACGTAACCGCCAAGCGTCCAGAAATCCAAGTCCTTGTCGGTATCCCCGGTTAACGCCAAGCCGTTGGCAGCAAACACCTCAACAATATTGTTTTCGGTGTTCGACGACTCATCGGGGATTAGATGATAACGCCCGTCGAGACCGGCCTTGATACCGGGTAGGATCTCGTACTCGACGCCGGCGCCGAATTGGATGCCGACATCGAGGTAAGTCGCCCCGTCAGATGGCGGGCTGATCACGTGGAAATCCAAACCGCCCGGGATGATCCACGGCCGCAGCTTGCTGCCCTCCATGAACTTGATCTTGGGTGCTGCGCTCACGGTAAACATGGTTTTCGCAACGTCACCGGTGACCACGCAATCCGCCACCGCGAGTCCCACGTTAACGGACAGGAGCGCACACTCTGCCGTGGGAACCACCAGCGTCGCTGGTTCACTCTTGAAATGCTTATATTCCAAGCTGATTTCCCCCAGCGCCTCGGTTCCCTTCCACAAACCCCACAGGTCGGAGGTCAGGCTGTGCTCAATCGCGGCACCGACATAGTAGCCGTCGTCCGCTACGTTACCGCCACCTAGACCCAAGGTATTATGTGTATCGGTAAACGACTCGAACCCGCGAGCCAAGTCTCTATACTCGGTGTAACCACCGCGGAAGAATACGAAGTTCTTCATCGTGCGCTTCCCGGGCGCTTCCTCGACCTTGGTCACGCGATCCGTGATCTCCTGGTGCTGGGTCGCGTTCTGGGTCTCCATGCCCTGTATCGATTGCTCCTGCTGGGCTTCCCCGGCGCGCATGCGGTCCAACTCCCGCTGCAACGCGTTCATCTCCTGCTGCATCTGACGTAGTTTGCTCTCCATGGCCCCGACCCTGTCGTGGGCCAGTGCCTCGGGACACAGCACCGCGAGTGCCGGCAGCGCCAGACCCGCTACGATACTGTGAACCGTCGAAGACATCGTTTTGGGATTCCCCCGCCCGCTTTTCATGATCGACCCCCTCTTGCTGTTTGTGGCCGGGGCGCCTCCGGCCGGTGATGTGGCACAAACGACACAATACCTACCCGAGTAAGACGCCTATTTTTGTAAGACTACGACAGTCCTCGCATGCCTGTCAAGGTTCGCGGAACGCTCTGGCTTCGGTCGCGCCATCCAATCCTCGCAGGGCCCAACCATCCAAGACCGTGTCATACATGCAACGCCCGGCGAAGGCGTCACAGTCCCTTGACCCCATGGATCAGCTCGGAGGCCATCTTCTGACCATCGCCGTAGAGCAGGCGCGTGTTGTCCGCGTAGAACAGGGTGTTCTCGACCCCGGAGAAGCCGGTGCCCTTGCCGCGTTTGATCACGATGACGTTCTTGGCCTTGTCCGCATCCAGGATGGGCATGCCGTAGATGGGGCTCGACTTGTTGGTCCGGGCGTCGGGGTTCACCACGTCGTTGGCCCCGATGATCAGGGCCACGTCGGCCCTCGGGAGCTCGGCGTTGATGTCCTCCAGATCGTAGATCTTGTCGTAGGGGACGCCGGCCTCGGCGAGGAGCACGTTCATGTGCCCCGGCATGCGCCCGGCCACCGGGTGGATCGCGAACTTCACCATCACGCCCCGCTCCTCCAGGAGCTTGGTCAGCTCCCAGATCTTGTGCTGGGCCTGGGCCACCGCCATCCCATACCCCGGGATGATGATCACCCTCTCCGCGAAGGCCATCATGATGGCCGCGTCGGACCCCTCGATGGCCTTCATGCTACCCTCGACCGCTTGTTGATCGATCCGAGCATCCGAGGTACCGACTCCCGCGAACAGGACGTTGGCGAGCGAGCGGTTCATGGCCTTGGCCATCAACTGCGTCAACAGCGTACCGGCCGAGCCGACCACGGTGCCGGCAATGATCATGGCCGCGTTATCGAGCACGAACCCCTCGAGGCCGACCGCCAGGCCGGTGAGCGCGTTGTAGAGCGAGATCACCACCGGCATGTCGGCACCCCCGATGGGCATGGTCATGATCACCCCGAAGCCCAGGGCCAGCACAAAGAACAAAAACACCACCGGGCCGTAGGGATGGAGGAACACCATGACGAGTGCGAGGACCGCGAAGGCCACGAGCCCTCCTGTCATGATCCGCTTCTGCATCGCCTTGGGAAACAAGGCGCCGCGCTTGGTGAGGTCTTGCAGCTTGGCGAAAGCGACCAGCGAGCCGGTGAACGACACGGCCCCGATGAGGCCCCCGAGCACCGCGAGGAACAGGGTCACGATCCCATGCTCGGTGCTCGCCTTGGACAGCTCGACGGCACCGATCGCGGCCGCAGCGCCGCCACCCATACCGTTGTAGAGGGCGATCATCTGCGGCATGTCGGTCATGGCCACGCGCTTGCCGGACACCCACGCCGCGATGCCCCCGAGCGCGATGGCGAGCGTCATCAACAGGTAGTTGTGCATGTCCGGCCACAGGTAGGTGATGACGATGGCCACCGCCATACCCCCGCCGGCCCACACGATCCCGTCCCGTGCGGTCACGGGCGAGCTCATACGCTTCAGCCCCAGGATGAACAAGACGGCCGCGGCAAAGTAGGCAATCTGTATGATCGTGTTCATTATTTTTGTCCTTTGCTGCTCTTGAACATCTCCAGCATCCGCTCCGTCACCACATAGCCGCCGACCACGTTGCCCGCCGCGAGCGCCACCCCGAGAAAGCCGATGATGGTCTGCATGGTGCTGTCGGGATCGGCCTGCCCGAAGGCCACCATGGCGCCTACCAGGACGATGCCGTGCACGAAGTTCGAGCCCGACATGAGCGGTGTGTGTAGGATCACGGGCACCCGGCTGATGACCTCATAACCGGTGAAGGCCGCCAACATGAAGATATACAGCGCGACAAACCCCTCGATCATGACTGCCCTCCTTCGATCAGGGTCCTGATCGGTCCGAATTTGATCTCCCCGTCACGCGTCAGCGTGCTGTCGCGCAACACCTCGTCTTCCCAATCCGGCGCGAGCCGGCCGTCCTTGACCATGAGCTGCAGCAGGTTGAGCATGTTCTTGGCGTACATCTCACTCGCATGGGTGGCGAGGGTGCTCGGCACATTGACCGGGCCGAGGATCTCGACGTCGTGATAGCGCACGCCCTTGTCCGGCTTGGTTAGCTCGCAGTTGCCGCCGCTCTCGGCGGCGAGATCGATGATGACGGAGCCCGCGCGCATGTGCTCGACCATGGCGGTCGTGATGATGCGGGGGGCCTGCTTTCCGGGGACCGCAGCGGTGGTGATGACGGCATCGGCCTGCGCCACGTGCTTGGCGATGAGGTCCTGCTGCTGCTGTTTTTCTTCCGCCGTCAGCTCGCGCGCATAGCCGCCCTGGGCGTCGGCCTCGATGTCCATCTGGATGAATTTGGCGCCCAGCGACTCCACCTGCTCCTTGGTCGCCGGCCGCACATCATAGGCCTCCACCATGGCGCCGAGCCGGCGCGCCGTGGCGATGGCCTGGAGGCCGGCAACGCCCACCCCGACGATGAGAAAACGCGCCGGGCGGATGGTGCCGGTCGGCGTGGTCAGCATGGGCATGAACTTGCCCAGCCGGTACGCGGCCATCAGCACGGCGCGATAGCCGACGACCGAGGCCTGCGACGACAGCGCATCCATGGCCTGGGCGCGCGATATGCGCGGGAGCAACTCCAGGGCCAGCGCGGTGATGCGACGATCGCGCAGACGCAGGACGACATCACGATTCTTGTGCGGCGTGAGGAGACCGATCAGAATCGCCCCCTCGCGCAGGCGCTCCGCCTCCTCCAGGGTCGGAGCCTGGACCTTCAGCACCACGTCCCCCTCCTGGTAGAGCTCCGCGGCGTCGGTCACGATCCGGGCCCCTGCGGCGGCGAAGGCCTCGTCCGAATGGAAGGCCCCGGCCCCGGCACCCACCTCCACCAGCACCTCGGCACCGAGCTTCACGAGACGGCCGACGACGTCCGGCACGGTCGCGACGCGGTGTTCGCCCGCCGCACTCTCTTTGGGTACGGCGATTCTCATACTGATCCCCTGGTCATAGTGATCCCCTGGTCATGGTGGTCGCGTGGGCCAGCCCCCGTGATCGTGATCGCCGGGTTGGGTCCGGTGATGAACTTTCGCTCGGCGGTCTTGTTGTTATTCTGCTGCCCTGGCGGCCCACAGATGCGGTGGGAGTTGCGGGCCGGCCGCGGCATGTTGCCTAATGTAACGGAAACAGTACAGCCTTATCAACGCCGCGGTGCACAGAACCGCAGCGCGGCATCGGCACGACGTGCGCCATGCCCCGCTTCGAGGCACCTACCCCCTTGTGGGCGCGACCACGCCGGCTACCGCCTTGGAGCCCATGACCTTGATAAATCCATATGATATAAATATATTTTCTTGGTGTCTGGGAGACCCGCCTGGCAGGCATTTAGGCACACGTAATGTCCCTTCCCCAGCGCGGCATTGGATTCTCCCTCGTCATCAGGTAGACTCTCTGACCCCATAGTTGTTGGCGGGCGGCACGCATCGGCCGCGCGGCTTGAAAAGCGTGAGACAATGGTGTCTTTTAGGGACCACGTCCCTAATCGGTGGTCCACCCCGAACGGGGTGGTTTGTCTATCAATAATAGCGTGAGGAGGCATGGTTATGAAGCGGATAATCGAGCTTGCGTTTGTTGCGTTGGTCATGTCGGCATGCGGGTACGATCCTCCGGAGTCTAGCAATTACCAGGGATCCACCAATGCCCCGATGACCGAGGAAGAGAAGGCAAGACAACCCTCGGTCAACCAGTAATCCCACGGATCGATGCAAATGGGGGGCTGGTGACAGCCCCCCATTTTTTTGCCGCGACCGATCGCCGTCAAGGCGCCTCGGATCGACTCGACTGACCGGCCTTCCGACCGAACCAGAACGTCAGGCCGGCACCCAGGAGACCGGCGAAGCCGACCGCAAGGGCCGCCTGCCAGCCCCAATCCTCCACTTCGTAGCGGTCCGGGTAAGGATCACCGACGATGCCGGGGATGCTGGGCAGGTCGCCGTCCCCACCCGCGACCTTCAACTGCGCTTTCATGCCCTTTTCCATGTGCTGGGCGATGTCGCAATGCACAAAGTAGGTCCTCTTCGTGCTCGGCAGGATGAAGGTGCCGGTCTTCTGCGCAGGACCGGTGACCTCGATATGGAACATGGCTTCGGGATAGAGATACTTGGGTAAGCCATGCACCATCCACTGATGCCGGACGGGGTCCTCGTTGATGAAGGTCAGCTTGACCCGCGTGCAAGGCCCCGCCTCCCATTCGTTCCGGTCATAGCTGAACATCTTGCCGGGGTACTGTCGCGCGTACTTCTTCCCCGTCTTCACCGTGATCTCCACGTCTCCCGCGATCTCGGGGCAGTCTTGCGGCAGCTTCTCCGTGTTCTCGTTCATGACGGCACCGTCGAGGTCCATGTCCATCCCATCGTGTTGATGATGGGCGTGCTGTCCCTCCGCCGGTAGCCGTAGTTTGGGCGTGGGCTGGCCGGCCGGAGGCGGCGCCGTGGCTGCCGGCTTGGCCTCCTCCTCGGCGGCCTGCTGGCAAGCGGGGAACAAGACGACTGTCAAACAGGCGCACAGGCACGCCAGGCGCGCCCGTCTCATCGGCCGACCCTGCTCGTGCGCCCGAAATGGTACCCGGCGAGTCCGACCGCGCCCAGTGCCAGGCCCGCAAGAAAGGCCAACGATAGCGCCCCCATCAGCGAAGGGGGGACGCTCTCCGGTTCCACCAACATGCGATCCCGGTCGTAGCTCGCCCAGACCGGGAACTTCTTCTGATAGAACTCCTTGGTGAAGTACGGCTTGAGGTCCACCCCGTGGAGGGTAGGCAGGCCCTGCTCCCGAAGGTAGGGCTTGTAGACGATGAGGCCCATGTTTCCGCCCGGGAAGACACCGTCATTGGTGACGGCCTTCTCCCGGTGGTCATGAAACATCCACACCCCCTGCCCATAGCTGCGGAGTCCATCATCCGTGGTATCCAACACCAGATCGAGGCGCTGGGCGGGGGCCAGATCGAACACGTCGCGCGTGATCCAGGCCGTGGGGTTCTGCTCGATGCCGTCGTAATGGGTGATCGCGAGCTTGTGGCCGTGGGTGTGGATGGCGATGCTGCGATCGTCTCCGCCGTTCGCCATGCGTAGTTTCACCTTCTGGTTGGGCTCGACGATGATCAGCGAATCGCGGATCGTGTAAGGAAACGAGTACCCGTTCAGCAGGAAATACTCCGACGAGGCCTTGGTGACATCGAACCCGCTGGTCGTGGCCTTGCCGATCAGGCGCGGATCGTTCGCGGCCTTGATCGCGTCGCCGAGATCGCGGTCCACCTCCTGATAGAGCAGATCGTACTCGCTCGCGTATCGCTCCTTGATGGCGGCCGCCGGGTGGCGCACCTGGCCAGCGCCGACATTGAGCGTCTGGACCCAGTTGTCGGGGCGATTCTCTTCCACCACGAAGATCCCCATGAGCCCCATCATGACATGCACCGGGGGCTGCTCATGGCAATGGTAGAGCATCGTGCCCGTCTGCCTCGGCGTCAGCTCGTAGGTGAAGCTCTCGCCCGGCATGGTCGCGCTATGGCTGGTCTCGGGCACGCCGTCGTTCCCGCGATGCTCCCCGTGCAGGGGATTATCGAGGAAGTAAGGGTGATCGACGCCATGAAAATGAATGGTATGGGGCAGGTAGTGGGTGTTCTCGAGCGTCACCCGCACGGTGTCGCCCGCCTCCACCCGAATAGTGGGCGAGGGCATGCGCAAGAGCGGGCTGGCCGCCATGCTGTAGATGTCCTTGGTTGCCATGCCGTGGGGTTTGGGCACAAATGTCCAGAAGCCGGGCTGGATCCCGGGTGCGATAGAGTAAGTAGGGACCGGGAAGTCCACCTCGGGGGACCGCCCGTTCAGCTCGGCCACCTCGAGCTTGATATGGACGACATCGGGATCGCCGTCCCCATCCCGGTCGTTCTCCAGCACCACCGCGTCCATGGCCAGACCGGACTCCATGAGCGTCGTGTGGGAGACGTTATTGGTGCCCTTCGTGACGGCAGCCACGAATGCGGGGTTGTCGGGCTCGCAGCCCAGGGATTCGTCGATGGTGACGTCGTCGATGACTTGGGACGGCCGCCAGCCCGGATGCAAGTCCGGGCAGGGCGGTTCCACCTTCCCCATCGCGAACTCCTTGGTGGGAGGCGCGGGCTCATAAGGCGGCATCCGCATCCACCACCAGGACACAACGCCGGTAGCAATGACGAGGACGACCACCATCACGATGGTCAGTGTTCTACGGGTTGGGATCTTCAAAGACCAGTCTCCACGATGCGACGCGGCATCGCCTCTTGAATATCACGCTCCGATGCGACACATCGCGCGCTCACATGAGCGGATGCGTGACTCTTCCCGCTCCGAAGCGATGGCCGGCATCGCCCCCAAGGTTTGATCCAGACCAAACCAGCACGCCGCCAAGGCGTGAAATGCGCTCAGGACGCGTTCTCGTGCGCAGGTTTGCAAGCACTGTGATATGAAAGGACCTGGAGGTCAGTCGACCTCAACGATGCCGGCCGATCGCAGCCATCGGGGGACCGAAACGACAGGAGACCGGCTGGCCCTGCCTGTTCTCCGCGTGTGAGTTCCCTCACCGTTCTCGTCCAAGAACGGATGGCCTACACTATGGAAAAGGAATCGGACCTCGGAGAGTTAATGGAAGTTCCAAATGGCGAATTCGATTCGCGACACGTTGGACGACACGCAAGGCTACCAGATCAACTACCCCCCAACCTCGCTCGTCCCGCTTCCGAGGCGCGATCCAGGACAGGTCTGCCCTAGCTAACGCTAGTGCGCCTCGTTTTGGGAAAAACGGACCGCCGCCGACGCAGTAACGGTGGCGTTGGCCCCTGCTACGACCCGATGTTCCCCCACCCGCTCGCTGGACTCCCGGGACGAAACCCCGCGCCGTGCCCCCCTCCCGATCCGGGAGGGGGGCACAGTCACGGCTCGACCCCACGCAACGCCGCCGGGCTAGTCTTGTTTCACCCAGCGAACGAACAGCACGATCGCGCCGACGGCGACCAGTAAGACGATGATCCCGACCGGTGACTTCAGCAACTCGACCGCTTCCAGAATTCCACCCATTGTAGTTTCCTCTTCGTTGACAGTTTACAAAACACTTCGGACTGCGACTCGAGCATGCCCGCGCCCGAACACCCCGGCCGGGTGTCCATCATACCGGTCGCTTACGCTCTGTCAAGGTTGAGGCGTCGATCGATCACGATCGTGCTAACAACTTGGACTTGACCACGGACCCAGGGAACAAGCGCCGGGAGTGGTGTCCCGGCCGGCCGTCCGGTCAAGCGGCTTGTACCGGAATGGCGTGACCGACGCGCGTGATGCGGTTGTGCTCGTCGAGATACACCAGGGTCGGCGCGAACCCGGCCAGCTCTTCCTTGCGGACGCCGGCGTAGCTGCAGATGATCACACGGTCCCCGGGCGCGGCTTTGTGGGCAGCCGCGCCATTGACCGAGACCATGCGCGAGCCGGCCTCGGCGCCGATGGCGTAGGTGGTGAAACGTTCGCCGTTGGCGAGGTTATAGATCTGGATCTGCTCGTACTCCCGGATCCCCGCGGCGTCCAGGAGCCGCCCATCTATCGCGCACGAACCTTCGTATTCGCGCTCCGAGTGCGTCACCCGGGCGCGGTGCAGTTTGGCTTTCAGTACAGTCAGATACATCGGGCGACCCCACGAATGCCGGGCCGGGATTATGGCCTAAATGCGCCGGCCCTTCAACGAGACGACTGCACGGCGGTATTGTCGATGAGGCGGGTGTGGCCCAGCCAGGCGGCCGTAAGCACGATCAGATCGATATCGGTTTCCCGGGGCACCATGAGATCGTTCGCCCGCCGCACCGCGAAGTAATCGGGGCGAAAGCCGAGGGCCTCGAGGTCCGATCCCGCCCCCGCCTCGACAGCGGCATAGTCGCGGTTCCCCGAGCGCAGCACCTCTGCCGCGTGCCGAAGCACCCGATAGAGTCCGGGCGCGACGGCCCGTTCCTCGGTGCTGAGATAACGGTTGCGCGAGCTGAGCGCCAGACCATCGGCCTCCCTGACGGTGTCCACGGACGCGATCGAGACCGGAAAATCGAGATCGGCGACCAGGCGCCTGATCAGCACGAGCTGTTGATAGTCCTTCTGGCCGAATACCGCGACATCGGGCGCCACGAGGTTCAAGAGCTTGGTCACCACGGTGGCGACACCCGTAAAGTGCCCGGGCCGGGACGCCCCGCACAGGATATGGTCGAGCGCCGGTACCTCCACACGGGTGTGGCCCGCGAGGCCGTGGGGATAGAGGTCGCCGATCTCCGGGGCGAAGAGCAGGTCCACCCCCACTTCGAGGAGCAGGCGCGCGTCCGCTTCCAGGGTCCTCGGATAGCGTTCGAAGTCCTCGCCGGAGACGAACTGCGTGGGGTTGACGAACACCGATACTACGCTGCGCTCGGCCAGCGTCCGCCCCTTGCGGATCAACGCGAGGTGACCGGCGTGCAGGTTGCCCATCGTCGCTACGAGGGCGATGCGCTGCCCGCCGCTGCGCCATGCCCGCAGCCGATCGCGCAGGGTGCCTGACCGGGCAACCTTCTCCATCAGTCGAAACCGTGCTCGGGGCCGGGGAAGATCCCCGATTTTACCTCGCGGACATAGGCCGCCAAGGCCCCCGGCACGCTCCCCGCCGGGGCCAGGAAGTCCTTGGAGAATCGCGGGCTGCGCCCGGTAACGCCGAGCATGTCGTGGAGCACCAGGACCTGGCCGTCGCAGTCGCGGCCGGCGCCGATGCCGATGACGGGGATGTCGACGGATGCCGTGATCTCGGCCGCCAGCCCGCGCGGTATGCATTCGAGCACCAGCATCTGGGCGCCGGCCCGGCACAGTACCTCGGCGTCGCGCCGCAGGGCCTCTGCCGCCTCGGGCGAACGCCCCTGCACCCGATAGCCGCCCAGCCGGTGGACGGACTGCGGCGTGAGCCCGAGATGGCCACAGACCGGGATCCCGCGTTCGCACAGGAGCCTCACACACTCGACGAGCCACGCCCCCCCCTCGAGCTTGACCACCTGGGCCCTGCCCTCGCCGAGGAGCCGCGCGGCATTCCCCAGGGCCGCGGGCGGTGTCGCGTAGCTCATGAACGGCATGTCGGCGACGATGATCGCCCGCTCGGACCCTCGCTGCACAGAGCGCGTGTGGTAGATCATGTCGGCGAGGCGCACCTCGAGGGTCGTATCGCCGCCCTGGATCACCATGCCCAGGGAATCGCCGACCAGGAGCACCTCGACACCAGCTCGATCGCAGAGCCGTGCGAAGGTAGCGTCGTAGGCCGTGAGGCAGGCGATACGTTCACCCATGCCCTTCAGCCTGTTCAGATCGGTGATCGAGATCCTACCCATGATCCGGCAAAGCACTTATCCGATCTTTTCCAGGCCCGCGACCGGACAGTTCCGGATCAACGACGCGATCGGCCCCAGGCTCGGGACCTCCAGGTCCGGCGCGATCTCCAGGAGCGGGTACAGCACGAAGGCGCGTTCCGCGAGCCCGGGGTGTGGCACCGTCAAGTCCGGCCCAGAGAGCTCGGCGTCCCCGTAGAGAAGGAGATCGAGGTCCAGGATACGCGGCCCCCAGCGTACCGGCCCGCGCACCCGCCCGTGCCGGTCCTCAATGCCCTGCAGGTGGGCGAGGAGGCGCACGGCAGGCAGGCGCGTCGCCAGCGCGCACACGGCGTTCACATAGTCGGGCTGGCCCGGTGGACCCATCGGGGGGCTGCGATAGAGGGAGGAAGGCTGGACGACCTCGGTATCCGGCAAGGCCGCGAGCGCCGTCAAGCCGCGCCGCACCTGCAACACCGGATCGTCGAGGTTGCTCCCGAGACCGACATAACAGCGCACGGGACCGTCCCCGCGCCACAGCGGCGCCTCCGCCATCAACTCGACGCGCGCCTGCGGCGCCGGCGGCGCGTCGAACCGGCCTTGGGCACCGTCTCGATCATGGCCCGCCGGCGCTCCTCGCCCGCCTGCTGAAACTCGGTCCACCATTCGAAAAGGCCCGCGACCTCTTCGCCCGCCAGGGTGCGGAGCTCGAGGAAGTCATAGGCGGCGCGAAACCGGGGGTGCGCCAGGGCGCGGAACGGATATGCGCCGGTGCGGCGCGCGAGCCGGGGTTGCAGGGTCCAGATATCGCGCGTCACCTGGGTGTAGCGGCGTGGGATGGCGATGCGCGCGATCTGGCGCGAGATCGCCGTGTCCGCCGCGAGCTGCAGTGCCTCCATGGCGGCCAGCCCATGGCCGCGATGCTCGTCCATGAGCCGCCGCAGCGGGTCCCACAAGAGGGCCGCGAACAGAAACGCGGGGGTGACCGGCTTGCCCGCCGCGATCCGGCGGTCGGTGTTCTCCAGCGCCCGGACCAGGAGCATGTGCGGGAACCCGCCTTCCTCTTCGCCGAGACACGCCTCGATCTGCGGGAACAGCTCGCCGAAGAGACCCACGTGGCGCAGCGATTCGAAGCTCTGCGCGGCGTACCCCGCCAGGAACAGCTTCGGGATCTCTTCGAAGAGGCGCGAGGGCGGGATCTCGGCCAAAAGGCCGCCGAGATCGAAGATCGCCCGCTCGGTCGCGGGGTCGATGGTGAACCCGAGCTTGGCGGCGAATCGGACCGCGCGCAGCATCCGAACCGGGTCCTCGCGGAAGCGCAGGTGCGGGTCACCGATGGTGCGGATGCGTCCGGCTTCTATGTCCTCCATGCCGCCCACATAGTCCACTACCGAGAAGTCATCGATGTTGTAGTAGAGGGCATTGACGGTGAAGTCGCGACGCAAGGCATCGCTGTCGATGTCGCCGTAGACGTTGTCGCGCAGGATGCGGCCGGCATCGGTGACGGCCCCCCCCTCGTCGGCCCCGGCGGCGTGCGGGCTGCGAAAGGTCGCCACCTCGACGATGTCGCGCCCGAAATGGACGTGCGCCAGACGGAACCTGCGGCCGATCAGCCGGCAATTGCGAAACAGCTCGCGCACCTGCTCCGGCAGGGCGCTGGTCGCGACATCGAAGTCCTTGGGCTCGCGCCCGAGCAACAGATCGCGCACGCCGCCGCCGACGAGATAGGCCTCGTAGCCGGCGCTCTTCAGGCGGTACAGCACCTTCAACGCCCGCTCGTCGATGTTGGCGCGCGAGATGATATGGCCCGAGCGGGGGATGACGCGGGGTGGGCGCCGGAGATGGGTGACTGTCGCGGAGGTTTGAGGGTCCATCGGTGCGGGGCGCCGAACGCTTTGGAGCGACTCGCCTACGTGCTTATAATACCATCGTGCTTATAATACTTAATACCATCTTTTTGTTGCGCCCGCTCCCTTCGTCTAGCGGCCCAGGACGTCGCCCTCTCACGGCGAAAACAGGGGTTCGATTCCCCTAGGGAGCGCCATTCACCCGAGCCGCCGCGTCCATGGCGCCGTACCTGTCCCCGAAAGCCGTTCCCGCCGCCGAGCGACTCATCTTCGCCCTTGATGTCCCGAGCACGGACGATGCGATCCGTCTGGTCACGACATTGGGTGAGGCCGTGTCTTTCTACAAGCTCGGGCTCGAGCTGTTCATGGCGGAGGGGTACTTCGAATTCATGGACCGGCTGGCGGGGCAGGGCAAGAAGGTCATGGTGGACCTCAAGTTCTTCGATGTACCCGAAACGGTACGCCTTGCGGTCCGACAGTTGGCCAAGCACAGGCCCTCCTTCGCCACCGTACACGGCAACGACGCGATCCTGGCTGCCGCGGCCGGCGAGAAGGGGCCGGTCCGGATCCTCGCGGTGACCGTGCTGACCAGCCTGGACCAGGGCGATCTCACGGACCTCGGCTTCCAGTGCGATGTGGAAGCGCTGGTGCTGTCCCGCGCCAGACGCGCCCTGGCCCTCGGCTGCGACGGGGTGGTCTCCTCGGGCCTCGAGGCCGAACGGCTGCGTGAATCACTCGGAGATCGGTTCCTCATCGTCACCCCGGGCATCCGCCCGGTGGCGAACACCGACGACCAGAAGCGCACGGTGGATGTCGAGCAGGCGTTTCGTAGTGGCGCCGACTACATCGTCGTCGGCCGCCCGATCCGCGATGCCGCGGACCCGCGCGCGGCCGCGGAACGGATCCAGGAGCGGATCCAGACGCTTTTTAGGACGTCACGGGAGTAGGTCGAGGCGCTCGACGCTCAATTTCACGCTATTTGCGAGCGCCAATGTCGTCCGGCTGAGCGGGGACACGGGCACGCGCGGACACCGAACCATCGGGATCACGGTCCATCCACCTCGGGCCCTCTCGGATGGTGGCGTTGCGCGATAGCCGTCGCAGGGTTTCCTTAGCTAAAGCTCATGGTCGCGCTCAACAGCGCGGCAAGGACGGGCGCAATGATGCTCAGGTACTGGGTCGCCTAGTTGCTGAGCTTGAGCGAAAGGCCTCGCTCCGAGAGCCACTGCTCCGTCTCCTCGGACGTCGTCGCCTGACCGATCTCTCTGACGAGCGCATGCGCTCGCTTGTTCAGATACAGGGCCGGGGGCACATAGGTTCCGATCAGCACTGTGGTGAACGCCACCCCCCCAATAGGCCGAAACGGACCAGGCCACGCCCGAGAGCCCGGATTGCAAGCTGGGATCGCTCACTAGACTCGATGTCCACGCGAGCCAGACGCTCATGTGCAACACCCCAACGACCATGAACACAGACGCGACGACGATGACCTTTTTGAGATTGCGCGCGCGCACCGCCATATTCTCCGGGTCGTCTTCAATCGCAAGGAATACTACCGTCGCGCATGTCGTCATCAGAATAAAGACCGGCGGGATCGTGGCGAGCACGTTGATGAGGGCGATGATCACATAGACCTTTTGCAGGAACTCGTCGCCGAAGCCTCCCTCATGCATCAGAGTCAAGTAGGTGAACCCGAAGACGAGTTGGTAAAAAACGCTCCCTTGTCCAGCGCCGAAAGCCAGTTGGCCCAGAATCGCGGCGCCGATCAGGGCGCCGACGGCGGCGGTGACGAAGAGCTGTCCTCGTCCCACCGAGCGACGCAAGGTCACGACGCAATAGAGCATTGCCACCAGCGGTACCACGATATTGAGGAGCGCGGCGGCGAACCACACCAGCCGCGCCTTGAGCTCCGCCAAGGCCTGAACGAGACCCGGTACGCGCCCCGCTTGCACCGCTGCGAGGAGCTGAGGGGTGAAGGGTTTCTCGGCATCGCCGCTGGCCTCGAACAGGACAACGGCCAGGGCGTAGAGGAGCAACGGCGGCAACATGAAGAGAAGGTGCCGGAATCGCTCGAGCGTTTCAGAATTAGCTGCAATGGGTTGCATGAACGAATGCCAAGAGAACCCGGGGGCGCAACTGGAGCGAAAGCCGGTCCGCGACCGTGCCCCGCCGGAGAAATTACGAGCAAAGGGATCCCACCTCCCTGCCCGCGTGATGGGATTCCGTACCCGCTCGTGACACTTCCGCGCGGATCGGGCCGAGTTTTTCCGGTCGGCGCTCGCACTGGAACTCATCGTTCCCTCGGCCATCGTCCGGGAGGCCGGAAATATCGTGATCAACCCGCTACACCCTCGATTTCCGGAGGTCACGATGAAGATCAGCCACACGTTTTCTTTCGATCGGCGACTTGGCAATTGAGCCGGAAGTCCTGGACCCTCCCTATTTCTCCAGAAGATAATCCTCGATCACGAGCACATCCATCCCGGTCGTATAGAACAACCCCAGGGCGTCCTCGACCGAATGGATGATGGGCTTGCCCATGATGTTGAAGCTCGTGTTCAGGACGAGCGGGATGCCGGTCAGACCATGGAAGGCGGCAATCAACTCGTAGAACCGCTCGTTCCACTCGCGCTTGACCGTCTGCACCCGGCCGGTGCCGTCCGCGTGTACCACGGCGGGCACCCGGTCGACGACTTCTTTCCTGAACCGCAGCGTTCGCTCCATATAGGGGGACTCCTGATAATCCGCGAAATACTCGTCACCGTACCGGTGCAGGATCGCGGGAGCGAAGGGCCGGTACTCCTCCCGGAACTTGACCAGGGCATTGATCCGATCCTTCATCGCCGGATCGCGGGGATCGGCCAGGATCGATCGATTGCCCAGGGCCCGGGGACCGAACTCCGCGCGTCCCTGCACCCACCCCACGATGGCACCGGATGCGAGGGCCTCGGCGGCTCTGCGATGCACCTCACCGGGGAGATGTCGAAGTCGCGGGACACGGCCGATGCGAAACAGCCGCTCGAGCGTCTCTCCGGACATCGACGAGCCGAGATAGGGCGTGTGGGTCTCTGCGCGGGACCGCCATTCTGGATGGAAATGCCGGTGGGCGAGCCAGGCGGCACCCAGGGCATTACCGTCGTCGCCCGGCGCTGAGGGGATGTGCAGCCTCTTGAAGGGGGTGCGATCGAGGATCTGGCCGCCGTAGCTCGAATTCAGGGCACAGCCACCAGAGAGCACCAGGTTCTCCGCACCCGTCGCGACGTGCAGTCGGCCGA
Organism: Pseudomonadota bacterium; assembly: GCA_030860485.1. Classification (NCBI taxonomy): domain Bacteria; kingdom Pseudomonadati; phylum Pseudomonadota; species Pseudomonadota bacterium. Next base: position 22,639 of record JALZID010000098.1, read on the forward strand.
GCAGGGCATCCATCACCTCCGAGAACACGATCTGCCAGGTATGGGCCAAATCGGCCGCCGCCAGAGGGCTTCGGTCCGGCGCGCGCCGCCGCGTTTCTAGAGCGCGCACAATGGCTCGGATCCGGCGCATGGGCGCGTAACGGAGCCCGAGGCCGACCGCGCGCACCATGGAGCTGAGCTCGCGGTAAAGGTCGGCGTCCCGTCGCCCATACGCCGCGAGACCCATCACCTTCCATTCCTCGCCCTTGAATAGCGAGAAACCGCACAGATCGGTGACCAACATATAGAGCGCGCCGAGGCTCTCGGAACCGCGGTGGCGCGCGAGCGGCGTCACCGTCCCGTCGCGGTAGGTGTAGGCCGCGACCGAGCCGTGCTCCCCGATGCCGTCGACGACCAGGCACGCTGCCTCCGAGAACGGGCTGGTGTAGCATGCCGTGGCCGCATGCGTCAGGTGGTGATCGAAATCCAGAAACGACAGCTTGCGATTACCCCAGATCTGGCGCAGGGTCAAGGCCAGATTGGCCCCCGACTTCAGGTGGCTGCTCCGCACGCAGAGCGTCAGGTGATGGATCTGGTAGGGGCGGAAAAGCAACAGCTTGGCGACGCCCCTATCCGGGAGGCGCGCGATCATGCCGGGCTCCAAGAGCCCGAAACGGCTGGCGAGTCCGATCCACGCGGGCAGGCGTGCGCTCCCCGCGCCCCACGTCCGGCCCACCACGAACTCGGCATCCGGTTCGCAGTAGGTCTCTATCAGCTCGGCGGTCTGGAAGATGTGATCGGGCTCGGCGTTGGTCGCGCGCTTGTCCTGGCGATAACGCTCGGCGGCCTCGGCGTAGCGCACCTCGCCATCCGGGCCGACGATGGCGAGGGCCGGGTCGTGAAAGGTCGTCGCGAGCCCGAAGCAATAACGTGCCATTCCTAGGCCCGCCATACGATCCGATGTACATTCGTCCCAACCGCACTCATGCAGTTTCCAGGGTTCGTCATCACCGGCGACGGCCCGTTGCAGCGAATACAGCGCCACGCGCACGGAACGGACGGCTCGGTGTAAGGCGTCGATGTTTTTGGTAAGCAAGCAACCGTGGTGTTCCAGCAACGCCACCGTGAAAAATACGAACCGCCGGGGACATACGCGCAAGCATCATGAGGCATGACGGACAGTATGCCTCATGCGCGCGTTCGGGAGGCGGGTTACGCGATTTAGCTGCCAGGCAACCAGCCGGCCTGCTCGACCCAACAGGAGCTATTGCATCACCGCGTTGAAATTCCTACCCTTCGGCCGAGCAGCGAGTGGTAGGTGCACTCGAAAACGTCCCGGACCAGCAAAAAACGCCTCATCGAGCGGTACAACCGAACCCGTACGATGAGCTTGATGACTGCGGGTAGCGCTCCGGGTTCCGCCGAAGGTGACAGGGTTTTCAGGTCGGGCGCTCCGCCTTTCAACACATGGCCACCCGGTATCGATCGGCGTCGGGCCAAGGGCAGCGCCCTGCGAGGCCCTCGAAGAGGCGCTGCGAATGGAGCCTGCCCCGCCCGCCCGCTCGATGCCACCGCAGACCTGAGAGTGATGAGAAAACCGTCGCGAGCAAAGGGAGGACGCAACGCGAGATCCGGAGCGCAGTAGTTTTCACCAACACTGCGCCCTCTCGTACGCGGTGTTCACTGCACCGCCGCCGTCCCCTTGCAGATGTCGATGTAGGCGGGTTCCGAGCGTGCGCAGGCGTTCCGCCGCGGTCCGGCCTCCGGGTAGAGCGACACCAGCATCTCCCCGACCGTTGCCTTCGGGCGGGGCTTTCCCGCACTCCTCGGCGGGCGTCGCGAACAATTCTTTCGGTGTTGCGAGGAGCGCGAAACACCAAGCGAGTGCCATGAGGCGCGGGATCTCTGCGCATCGCATGTTCATAGGGTGACTTTCCTGGGAGTGCGTAGTGTAGCAACGTGTGGTGTGTCGGTGTTGTCGATCGAGCGCCACCGGAGACCGCACTAGAATGGCGGCCTGACCCTGTCAACGCGGACGCCGGCACAAGGGATCGGCCCTGGCACTGCGCTCGCGCCGGCGCGGCTTCGTGGGAGTGCGCCGCCGCTTGAGGCCGGCGCCTCAACGGCGTTACCCCTGAGCCCCGTAAAAAAGCAGGCGGGACCCGGTTTAGCTAGCGACCAGGACCCCGCCTCCTTAGCCGAGCTTTGGCCTGGCTCAGGACTACGGCACGTTTCGCGGTTGTTCGCAGCTCGTGGCCGTATCGGCTCCGATGGCTCCGTTGCAGTTATCGTCGTTAGCCCTTCGTCCATCCATGGCGTCGTTGCCCTCATGCCCGAACAGCCGGTCGTTGTCCGTGCCGCCCTTCAAGACATCGTTTCCAGTCCCGCCGAACAGCTGGTCCTTACCCTGATTACCGGATAGCTGATCGTTACCCGCGCCTCCGCAGATGACGTCATTACCCTGGAGATCGTGAATGACGTCGTTACCGCCCCGTCCATGCATGACGTCGTTGCCCGGGGTGCCGACGAGCGTGTCGTTGCCGAAGGTCCCGGCGATGGTCACCGAAGCGGGCGGCTGAGCCAGAACACTGGATGACGGCGCCCGTGTGGGCTTGAGTTCATGACAATCCCGCTTCTTCGCTCACTAATGCGGAAATAGCGCTGTGGACGATCTGCGATACCGGCGAGAGCAGGCGGGGATAGGCGTTGAATAGGAAACCTATCGGGATCGGAAATGACAACGCCCATTGGCGCATCGGCACGCGGAATACGGCGTGATCCATCAAGTGAGCCGCCGGCCCTAAACGGAACCCGTACGAACTGCAAGGCCGCTACGGGTAAGTCATTAGCAACCGCAAAATTCGCGAAGCCCGTTTTCGACGCGTTGCGGTCCGAAACTAGGCAAAACCCTCCGGCATTCCCAGTAGCCGCGGTCGAGCCGCCAACCGACACGCATTCCGCACCGGCACCCGGGGAGTGACCTGATCCACCAAGTGGGCTGCCGTCTCGAAACGTGACCTGTAGGTACTGCAAACCCGCTACGAGTAAGTCATTGGCAACCGCAAAATTCGCGGCGCCCGCTGTCAACGTGCTGAGGTCCGAAGCTAGGCAAGACTCTCCGGCTTCCGCAGTCGTCGCGGTCGAGTCATCAACCGACACGCATTCCGCACCCATCGGCGCACCGGCACCCGGGGAATGACCTGATCCATCAAGTGGGCTGCCGTCTCGAAACGTGACCTGTAGATACTGCATACCCGCCACGGGTAAGTCATTGGCAACCGACAAATTCGCGAAGCCCGTGCCCGACGTGTTCAGGTCCGAAACTAGGCAAAACCGTCCGCCATCCCGAGTAGCCGCGGTCGAGCCGTCAACCGACACGCATTGCGCACCGGTACCCGGGGAATGACGTGATCCACCAGGCGAGCCCCCGTCCGCAAAGGTGATCTGTAGGTACTGCAGACCCGCTGCCGGTAAGCCATTGGCAACCGCAAAATATGCAAGGCCCGTTTTCGACGTGCTGAGATCCGAAGCTAGGCAAAAGGCTCCGCCATTCCCAGTAGCGACGGTCGAGCCGCCAACCGACACGCATTGCGCACCCGTCGGTGCACCGGCACTCGGGAAAGGACGTGATCCAGCAAGTTGGCTGCCGTCTCGAAACGTGGCCTGTAGGAACTGCAGACCCGCCGCGGGTAAGCCATTGGCAACCGCAAAATATGCAGAGCCCGTTTTCGACGTGCTGAGATCCGAAGCTAGGCAAAAGGCTCCGCCATTCCCAGTAGCGACGGTCGAGCCGCCAACCGACACGCATTGCGCACCCGTCGGTGCACCGGCACTCGGGGAACGACGTGATTCACTAAGTGAGCTGCCGTCTCTAAGCGGGACCCGTGGGAGCTGCGAGGCTGCTACGTCTGCGTCATTGGCAACCGCAGGATCCGCCAAGTCCGTTGTCGACGTGCTGTGGTCCGAAGCTAAGCAAAACTCTCCGGCATTCCAAGTAGCGGCGGTCGAGTTATCAACCGACTCGCATTCTGCCCCGAATTCCTTGGCGCCCAACGCCGTGTTTTGGAGGGGAGAGGGAGTAGTTCCTTGTAATCCGGCGGAGGTATCGAGGTCAGCCGCCAGAGCGAGGGCGGACGACACTGTGACGGCCAACACACTACCTAACAACGTGCCTTTTTTTTTCATCGTATTTGCCCTAATCAATGCCCAATCGGGGCAGGGTATGACACCTGCGGCTGGCGGATCTCTTGCGGTACAACCTGCGCAGCGTGCGGAGCTACCTGCTCAAGGAGGACTTCCAGTTCTTCTGGGGCTACCGCTCGCCCTATTGGGCCGGGTGCTTCCTCGACCGATGGTGCATGCGCACGATGCGATCGAAGATCGGGCCGATGAAGCGCGTCGCCCGCATGTTGTGGGGCCATCGACCGCTTATCCTCAACTGGTTCCGAGCCAAAGGCCCGCTCTCGAGCGGCGTGGTCGAGGGCTTCAACGCTAAAGCCAGACTCACTACCAGAAAGGCCTATGGTTTTCGGACCTATCACGGGCTGGAAGTCGCTTTGTATCATACACTTGGCGCCCTACCCGAGCCGAAGTTTACCTACAGATTTTCCTGAGGAGGCTTTTATTGTATCCTCGATGGGGCGAGGCGCAACTCAGGGATCGCCCATGGTCTTCCCGGTACGGTTGCTATCGTGCATGGGAAACACCGGATAGGGTGCGGTTCGGCGTTACGCTTGCTGCGACGGTTGTCTTCTTGACGGGGGGCTCGTAGAATGCCTAGCAGCCTGTCGGACTAAGGTTGAACGGTACAGCGGCGGCGCAGGTGCTGAGCGGGACCATCGTTGGTCGAACGGTCATTGATGCTGTAGGGACGGTGAAATGATGATGATCGGATCGATCCCT
>JALZID010000099.1 GCA_030860485.1 Pseudomonadota bacterium
CTCAATGAAGCGGTGCGTCTCTTGGGCCGGCTCGGTGGCCACCTGGGACGCACGGGCGATGGCCCACCGGGAACAGAAGTCCTCTGGCGCGGCATGGCACGCCTGGCCGACATCGAGTTCGCCTACGATCTCTACCACTGAGAGCCCCATCGAATCCCTTCTCAATGCCGGATGGCGCGAGATCCGAGTTGTAACGGATCATGGCTGGCTGTGGCTTCCGGGTAGTTTGCCAAAAGTCGATCTACCGAAGTACCTCACGGCCAGTCGCTGGGCACGTTGTGCGGCTATCAAAGGCGGTTCGAAGGTCGAGGTGCCAACTGTGCGTTGGCATTGGAATGCCCATGAGCGCGTTGCGGTCGCGCCCGGTATCGCCTGTTTTGGCGCCGGCAACGAATATGCCCATGGTGGATTGGGCCTCCAGGAATGCCTGATGCCTGTGATTCGGGTAACGGGTGGGGCCGCGGCCACGAAGCTGGCGACGAAAGTGGTTGATGTGTCGTGGGCGGGGTTGCGCTGCAGGCTTCGGATCGACTCCGGCCAGACCGGCTTGTCCGTGGATCTGCGAATAAAGGTCAAGGACCCGAGCTCGAGCGTCAGCAAGTTGAGACCGGTGGATGCTAACGGCTCGGCAAGCCTTCTCGTCGCCGATGATGAACTCGAAGGCACGCCGGCGGTCGTCGTGGTGCTGGATGCAAGCGGCCACGTGATTACCAAAGAACCCACGATCACCGGGGGTAAGGATTGAAAGTGGAACTCGACCAACTCGACCGTCTGGCGGCGACGGCGTTTGAAGGCTACCTGGTCCGCAAGGACCTGGTGCGCAAGTACACCTGCCAGTATCCGGTTCCGACGTACGTGGTCGAGTTTCTGCTCGGGCGATATTGCGCCGCGACCGATGAAAAGGAGATCGAAGAAGGACTTACCATCGTCGAGCTGCAGTTGGCCGATCGAACCGTGAGAACGGGTGAGGAGGAGCTATTCAAGGCAAGGGCGCGGGACCAGGGATCCATCAAGCTGATCGACCTCGTCAGGGCGAAACTCGATGCCAAGACGGATTCATTCGTCGCCGAGCTACCCAGCCTGGCAATCAAGGATGTACGTATCCACGACAGCCTGGTGAAGCAGCATGAGCGCATGCTCACCGACGGTTTCTACGCCGAGATCACGCTGAGCTACGACGCGGCCATCGCACAGGAGAAGGGGGGACGTCCGTTTGCCATCGATAACCTGCGAGCGATTCAGCTGTCGAAGCCCGACGTGCTGGACACCCTGAAGCGGGCGCGCCACGACTTTACAACGGAGGAGTGGAAGCAGGTCCTGCTACGCAGTGTTGGCCTGGAGCCGGCTGCCCTTTCCGAACGCGCTCAGTTGGTGGCCCTCGTCCGGATGGTGCCGTTCGTTGAGCGCAACTACAACATAGCCGAGCTCGGTCCGCGCGGGACCGGCAAAAGCCACCTGTTCCAGCAGATTTCGCCCTATGCTCACCTGATCTCGGGCGGTAAGGCGACGGTGGCGAAGATGTTCGCCAATAACTCGACCAGCCAGCGCGGACTGGTCTGCCATTACGACGTGGTGTGCTTTGACGAAGTCTCGGGCGTCTCTTTCGACCAAAACGACGGAGTGAACATTCTGAAGGGGTATATGGAGTCGGGGGAATTCTCGCGTGGCAAGGAGAGCATCCGCGCGGAAGGTGGTATCGTTATGGTCGGCAACCTCGACGTCGAGGTTGAGCACCAACAACGGGTCGGGCACTTGCTCAGTTCCCTGCCGCTGGAGATGCGGGATGACACGGCGTTCATGGACCGTATTCACGCCTACGTCCCGGGTTGGGACTTCCCTAAGCTGAATCCCAATGAGCACTTCACCGACCATTTCGGACTGGTCAGTGATTTTCTGTCCGAGTGCTGGAGTCGGCTCCGAACCGGCAGTCGGGTGGCCGTGTTGCAAGGGCGGGTGAACTATGGCGGAGCGCTTAGCGGTCGGGACATCACCGCGGTGAACAAGACTGTAAGCGGCCTGCTGAAGCTCCTGTATCCAGACCCTGAAGCAACCGTCCCGGACGAAGAACTAGAGGAACTCGTCCGGGTGGCCTTTGAGGTGAGACGGCGTGTCAAGGAACAACAGAAGCGAGTCTTCAAGAGCGAGTTCCGGAACACCCACTTCAGCTACGCGATGGGCGAGGACGGCATCGAGAAATTCGTGTCGACGCCAGAGCTGCATAGCGATGAGGCGATCGAGTTGGATCCGCTGCCCCCAGGACAGGTGTGGGGTATCAGCCCAGGTGGGCCGGAGACCGGACCCAGCCTCTACCGCCTCGAGGTGACAGTCGGCCGTGGCAACGGCGTCAAGATACTGAACGCCCCCGTTCCACGGGCCTTCCGCGAGAGCGTGCGATACGCCGAGCAGAACCTTTACACACGTGCAAAGGATCTCGTCGGCGACAGAGACCCTCGCGCCCACGAGTTTTCCGTTCAGCTGCGGGCGATGGATAACGACCGTACCGGCACCGCGCTGGGTCTACCGTCACTCATGGCGCTTTGCAGTGGACTTGAGAAGAGCACGAAAGGTGGCCTGATTGTGGTCGGCGCGTTGAACCTAGGTGGATCCGTCGAATCTTTGGCGAACGCCGTCGGTATCGTAGAAGTCGCCGTGGAGAAGGGGGCGGACACGGTGCTGATGCCAGTTTCGGCCCGAAAACAGTTGTTCGAGCTCTCCGACGACATGGCAACACGTATCAACATCCGGTTCTACTCGGATACGCCGGATGCGCTGTTGAAAGCGCTGCTTGAGTGATTGCGCGAAGAGTGAATGAAGAGCGTTGTGGCCTGATAATGAGACAGAACGCGACTTCGCTTTTTCGGCGTGGCAGATCAGGATAGCGGAGTTTGTGGTGTCGGCGTGGGTAGCGCAGCGACAAAGGTGGGCGGCATGGCGAGCGCCGCCGTGCTCGCCCTATAACCGCGATCCCCGCCCTCCTACCTGTAGCCCCCGCGGGATCGCGGCAGGGGGTCCGCGCAGAACGACCGACCGTGCTAGCTAGCTCAGCGGTCTTCCTGCCGAATCCTTGACCTGGTCCAGGTCTTCCACGGAGCCGGACAGGGTGAAGGTCTGGATCTCTTCATCGCGCACGCCATCACGCTGCGCGATACCGACCGGGTTGCGGTATTCGATGAGGACGCGTTCTCTCTTCGTGTGCTCCGGGAGCGACACCACCGAAACCCCGTGCGGCGGTAGCTTGCAAGTCTGGGTGGCCTCGCAGATGGTCGCACGTAGATCGATGAGCGAGGCCGGTGCCTGTGAGATCCTGAGCGGCCCCCTGCTCCCCGGTGGCTTCACGAGGAAGAGCGGCAGGAAGTACGCGGCGCGACCGCTGTACAGCTTTATCTTTTCATCCAGTGTCCGGGGTTGTGAGGGCTCGGACAGGCTCGATCCGTGATCGGACATCAGGACGATCAAACCGCTGTCGTAGATCGATGAGCGCTCGAGGAACGCGACGAGGCGCAGGAATGCGTCCAGGCCACAGCGCACCTGGACCTTGAAATTGGACCGGGTCCGGGGCCGCTTGGGAGCGAGCTTGCACTCCTCATCGATATTGAGGGGAAAATGCGTGTTCATGAGATGAAGAAACTTGAAGGTCGGCGTCTCGTCTCCGACTCGCGAGCGCTCGGTGAAGGTCTTCAGTCCTCTCAGGGAATCTATCGTCTCCGTTTTCATGGTCGGTAGCTGCTTGCTCAGGGCGAGGCCGTCCCGATAGATGAGGTCGTGCAGGGACGTGGGGGATATGCGCAAGAGACCGTAGTCCAAGAGTCCCAGATAGGAGGCGAGGATCGGCCTGTCGAGCCCCTGGAGCAGGACCGGCAGCTTGACACATGATTCCGTCGGACAACCAAAATAGTAGTGGCCGTACAGGACCGTCGAGTAACCGGCCTTCCGCGCGTCCGAAAAGATCGTGTCCCGATACACGTCCTTGTAGAACTCCCTCAAGGGACCGCCGGTATATATGCGCCCGGAATAGATGGCCGGGAGCGCCCCCAGGGTGATCGGAGCGACGGCCGTGATATTCGGATAATAGACGAAGCCATCGAACCGCTCTGCGAGGTCCCGGTCCTCGTCGAGGAGCTCGGCGAACAGATCGCCCTGGAACGCATCCATAAGGACGATCAGCGTGTTGCGCCGGCTGGAAAAGGTCAGGAGGCGATCGATATCCTGCTCCGTGCAGGCCCGGATCTGGCGCTCCTCATGCTTCGGGTTCGCTATCACGGCATAGCCGACGAAACCGAGCGTCGTAACGAATATCGCCTGGCTCAAGACCCTCGCCCGATCGGGCCATCGAAAAAGCGCGATGACGAGCCCCGGCCAGCATGCCGAGCGCGAGGTGAGATTGAATCGAGGCGCGGCTCAGACCCTTCGCAAACTGCTCGTTTCCGTCCAGGGCCGGGGTCCAGGACGGGAGGAAGACGGCGGCGATGACGACATAGATGACGATGAATCGGCAGGCCGCGAGGAGCATGCGCCGAGGGACGCGCGGGATGAGCCCCAGCGCGGGCGGGCAGAGGGCGATGAGGAGGGCGGGCGGGAGGCCGAACGGGTAGTGGTCCAAGAGGGGGTATTCGACGAACGCGGCATTGAAGAAATAGACGATCGCCGGCAGAAAGACGAGGACAACGAACGCGACCTCTGCACCGGCGCAAAGGAGTGCAGCCGCGGTGTTCCGATGGTGGTGTCCGGGATCGGCGGGCATGGACGTTCGATCGTTATTCGTGGGTCCAAGGTCGTGCCGGTCCAATACCCTGGGGTCCCCGTGCGCACCGTGGAACCACCATCGGGCGCACTAGCTAGCCGCGATCGAACCAATAGAGCGTGCGCCCGGTGGTGGAAACGACCGCAGGGCGCACGATCCGGGCGCGTCGTCCTAGAGCGCTCACGAAATGTCCCTCCGTGTATTCATGGAAGATGTCTTCACGCAGGGCGAGCATGCGCTGTACGGTGGGATCGCCTTAGTGCACGAACTCGATCGACGCCCCGCGGCGCCAGGGACACCAGCCAGGCCACGACCTCGTCGAGCGGAACGTTGCGGCCGATGCAGAGGTGGTGCTGGAAGGCCAGGGCCAGGAGCCCATCGGCGCTGGCGCGATCCGACAGTCCCTTGCGCTCCACGGTGCTCCAGCCCTGAGCCGGGCTCGGGTTGGCGCCGTCCTGGAACAACGGCAGGAACGGCAGCGATCCGCGGATCGCACGCCCATAGGCGCGCTCGAGCGCCTTGTGATCGAAATCGAAGCCGATGACCCGGCCGGCACCGGCCGCGAGCGCCACCTCGGCATATTCGCCGGTGTTGCAGCCGAGGTCCCACAGGAGCGCCGGCTTGACCGCCGCGCAAGGGGCCACGGAACGCAGGATCTCCCCATCGATCTCGTAGACCCTGCCGCTCGGGTCCTTGAACGATCCGGCGTCGGCGATCGCGACGTTCATCTGCGAAAAGACGGTCGAATCGTCATGATTCTGCCATAGTATGTGTTGGGGTTTGGCGCGCGCAAGGACAGAGCGCCTGGGCGGTGGAGGCTATTGGCGCCGACCGAATATTTCGTTCGTGTCGAGAACAGCCTTGACGCTCAGCCCACTGCGAGTCGGAGTGCCAGCGCGCCGGGCTAGCGCAGGTAGCCGCTCTGCCGGAACCACGCGATAGCCTCCGCCAGTGCCTCCTCGGCCGGCCGGAAGCGATAACCGAGCTCGTGCTCGGCGCGGGTGCTGGTGAAGAACATGCGCTTGCGGGCCATGCGGGCACGATCGATGGTGACCGGCGGCTCGCCGGTGCGAAAGAGGCGCGCCAGGCCCTCGGCGACATAGCCGATGGGCAGGATCAGGGCATGGGGCAGCCGCAGCCGCGGCGGGCGGCCGCCGCAGAGCTTGGCGATAGTCGCGAGGATCTCCCGCAAGGTCAGATTGTGGCCGCCGAGGAGGTAACGCCGGCCCGGCTCGCCGCGCTCGAAGGCGAGCACATGGCCCTGTGCCACGTCATCGACATGGACCAGGTTCAAACCGGTATCGACATAGGCTGGCATGCGCCCCGCCGCGGCGTCGCGGACCATGCGGCCCGTGGGCGTGGGCTTTACATCGCGCGGGCCCACCGGCGTCGAGGGATTGACGATCACGGCCGGCAGTCCGTGCTCCGCGCACAGCCCGCGAACCACCTCCTCGGCCAGGAACTTGGAGCGCTTGTAGGGACCGATCATATCGGCCAGGCCGACCGGCGTGTCCTCATCCGCGGGGCTCCCGTCGGCATTGAGCCCGAGCGTCGCGACGCTGCTGGTGTAGACGATCCGATCGACCCGCGCCGCGAGGGCCGCGCGCATCAGCTCGCGCGTCCCATCGACGTTGGCGGCATACAGAGGCCTGGGATCGGGGGCCCACAGGCGATAATCGGCCGCGACGTGGAAGAGCGCGGTGCAGCCCTCGAGCGCCGCCTGGAGCGAGGCCCTGTTGCTCAGATCACCGAGCGCGACCTCGGCATCCAATCCTTCGAGATTGCGGCGATCGCTCTCCGGCCGCGCCAGGACCCGGACCCGGTGTCCCCCCGCGAGCAGGCGGCGCGCCACCGCCGAGCCCACGAAGCCCGTGGCGCCGGTCACCAAGGTGGTCATCCCGCCGCACCCAGAACCTGCCGTTGCTGAATGAATTGCCGGCCGACGAGGACGGCCGCGATGGGCGCGCCGATGGCCGCCGCGATCAGGAACGGGACGAGGCCCTCGAAGGCCGTGACGAGCGGCAGCAAATATAGGACATCCTCGGCCTCGAAGCCGAACCACGCTGCTTGGGCGGTGGCGGCCTTGCCGTGGGCCTCTTCCATCCGATGGCGCAGGTAAAAGATCGCGGTCACGGCGAGGGCGGCTACGATCCCCGCCGGCAGGCCCCAGCCGGCGGCCTCCGAGGACCAGAGGCCGAACCCGATGGCGGCGAACAAGAGCACGTGGAGGAGGGCATCGGTGGCCAGATCGTACAGGTGGCCCGCACGGCTGGTACGCCCGGTCAGACGCGCCAGCTCACCGTCGCTGTGATCGAGGAGGTTGGAGAGCACGAACAGCCAGGCACCGAGGTTTGGCCGCCCGCTCGCGAGGCATGCGAGCGCGGCGAGGCCGACGGTGAGCCGCACGGTGGTGAGATGGTTGGGCCTAACGCGCGTCCCCTGCAAAGGCCGGACGAGCCACAGGGCCAGACGCGCGTCCCAGGGTCTCGCCGCGACCGCGGCGTTCGATCCGCTCAATGGGCGGCCCCCATGTTTTTTATATATACCTAAGCGCGCGCTGTCCCAAGAGGTTCCAGTATAATCCGCCTCTTTGCGCCACCTCCCCGAGAAAAAACGTGCATTCTTCCGGATCGATTCCCACATCGATTCATGCGATGAGCCCCCCCACTCTGGTTCGCGCCCGGCCGCGATGGGCATGCCTCATGGGGGGATTTTTCGCGCTCATGCTCCCGTCGGCGGTTTGCGCGCACGCCATCGTGGTCGAGTCGGTGCCGGTACACGATGCCCGGCTGGAAACGTCCCCCCCCCGCATCCTACTTCGCTTCAATACAAAGATCGAGCATGGTCTCTGCCGCGTCGAACTGGAAGGTCCGGACGGGGATATCGAGACGCCGCTCGACCCGCCGGAGGCCCCCGAGCGCCTGCAGGCGCGCGTGCCGCCGCTCGTCCCGGGCACCTATGTGCTCCGCTACCGGACCTTTTCTCCCGACGGCCACGTGACCGAAGGCGTCCTGCGTTTTCACATCGGGAAGGGTCCGGCGCGTCCATGACCCTCCTCGCCGGACTCCTGGATGTCCTCCTCCGGGGTATCTCGCTCATCGCCTTCGCCACCGCGGTCGGTGGCGTCGCCTATGTGCTCTGGGCCCTGAGACCTCTCCACGAGTGGACCGCCCCGCTCGCCGGGTTCGTGCGGCGTGCACTACGGCTCATCACAGCCGCCGCCTTCACGCTCGCCGGTGCTCAGGCACTCGTCCTGTTCGTGCTGCACCCCTGGACCTTGGCCGATGAGGCCGGCCGCTGGCCGCTCGCGGCATTGCTGCACACCGACTACGCCCGCACCGGGCTCATCACCATCGCCCTGGCCCTGTGCCTCGGCGCGCTCGGGCGCACCCTGATGCGTCGGCCACGGTCAATGCCACTGTGGACCGGGGCGGTCGCGCTGGTGCTGGCCTTACTCGTCAACTCGGCCTGGCTGGCCCATGGCGTCAGCCGCCTCACGCACCGCGAGGTGTTGATGGCCGTCACGGTCCTGCACGTGGCCGGTGCCGCCGCGTGGATAGGCGGGCTCATCCACCTGGCGGGCTTCTGGCAGCTTTGGCGCCGGGAAGGGCATGCGGGCGGCTACGGCCCGGTGGTGCTCGCACGCTTTTCGGACCTCGCGATCGCGAGCGTCGCCCTGCTGCTCTTGCCGGGTCTGTATCTCGCGTGGGTTTACGTCGGCGATCTCGACGCGCTCATCGGCACCGGGTATGGGGTCATGGTGCTCACCAAGGTGGTCCTGCTCCTCGCAACCCTGACGCTCGGCGGCATCAACCTCCTGCTGGTGAAAAGCTGGCGGCGATCGTGGCCGGACCCGGGCCCGGCACGACGCATCCCGGCCCTGGTGGAGGCCGAGGCGGGGCTCGGCGTGACCATCCTGTTGGCCGCCGCGTCCTTGACCTCGCTGCCGCCGTCCATCGATATCGGTGCCGATCGCGCGAGCCCGGCCGAGGTCATGGCGCGCTTCGTGCCCAAGCTGCCGCGCCTCGCCTCGCCGCCGGTGCAAGACCTCCTGGCCAGCGCCGGGCGCATCGACGACACGCTCGCAGAGCGCCAGCCCGCGGAATATGCCTGGTCGGAATACAACCACCACATGGCGGGGATGTTCGTGTTCGCCATGGGGCTTTGTGCCCTCATGGAGCGGCGGCGGGCGGCCCGTTGGGCGCGGCACTGGCCGCTCATCTTCCTCGGGCTCGCCGGATTCCTCTTTATCCGTAACGACCCGCGTGCCTGGCCGCTGGGCCCGGCCGGGTTCTGGGAGAGCATGGCCCTCCCCGATGTCCTCCAGCACCGCCTGGCGGTCGGTGTGGTGGTGGCGGTCGCGCTCTTCGAATGGCAAGTCCGCACGGGCCGCTTGCAAAACCCGCGATGGCGACTGGTGTTTCCGCTCCTGTGCGCGGCCGGCGGCGCGCTCATCCTCACCCACTCGCACGCCATGTTCAACCTGAAATCGGAGTTTCTCGCCGAGGTCTCGCACGCGCCGCTCGGGATCTTCGCCGTCCTCATGGGCTGGGGCCGCTGGCTGGAGCTGCGCCTCCCGGAAGAGGACCGGCGCATCCCCGCCTGGGTGTGGCCGGTGGCGTTCACGCTCATCGGGTTGACGCTACTGTTCTATCGAGAGATCTAGGGCACGAGATCCCCTGCAACCCTCCCGGTGGAACGCTCCAAGCAACCGTTCGGAAAAGGCCGCACCCGACCGTAATCGAAGAGCCATCATTTCGCCGTGCCGCCGAGCCACAGGGACTCGACGCGCCCGGCCGTCAGGGTGATCTGTCCGGGGTACCGATCGCCGCCGTCGATGCTGAACTCGAACCGATAGCGGCGCCGGATGCGGACCCGTCCCTCCGCGTCGCGGGTCAGGTCCAGGCTTGCGAGGGCCACCGTCTGATCGAGGAATTGCATGTCGGCGCGCTCGCACGCCGTTTTGCATTCCCGCAAGGCGAATTCCCTGGCACGCAGGCTGTCCGACCAAAACCAAACCAAGCCGACGATGACCCCGATGGCGAGAAGCGATTCCACGCGCGCGGCCCGGGGGTTCGATGAATCTTCGCCAACGATCGGAAAACCCTCGCTATCGATGTATCGCGCCGTGTGCCTCGAAGAAATCCAGGACCGCGTTGTTCATGGGCGGCCAGTCTTCGTGCGCACCACTGCCCTCGCAATAGAGGGTGGGGACGCCGTTGGCACAGTTCGGATAGGCCACGCAGCCGTGGGCGTCTTTGGGACCCGGGGTGGGATCGCAGCGGTTGCACGCCGCCCACCAGCGCGCGGCCTCGGCCCCGTAGCCCGGAAAGACCGTATCGTTCCGGCTGTGCATCACCATGACCGGCAATGGCTCGGGACAACTATACTCGGCCAGGTCCTTGCTGTTCACGCCCGCGGCGCTGGGGGCGATGGCGTCGGCGGTCCCCCGCGTCTTGGCCAAAAAGGCGATGGCGTCGGCGGCCATGCCGCCGTCGGACTGACCGGTGAGGTAGATGCGGGCCTCATCGATACACCATTTCCTGGCGACGAGCGCGGGGATCGTCGCCAACTCCTCCAGCACCGGGAGGGACAGGCGCAGGTGGTCGGGATAGGCCACGATGAAGCCGCGCGCCGTGGCCTCGGTGGTGAGACCGGTGAGCCCCTCGGTCTCGTAGCGGTTGTTTCCGGCCGCGGCGTACACGACCAGGAGCGGATGGGCGATGGTCGGGTCATAGTTCGCCGGTGTGCGAACATTGAACGGCACCTCTTTCGAGGTTGACTCGTGGTTCGTGATCCCCGCCGCCCCCGAGCGTGAGCCCGGCTCACAACGGGGCGTCTTGGCGTCGTGCCGATAGACGGCCGAACCCATCGGCACCGGCTCGCTGCATGCGCCCAGGAACGTGACGGCGCAAAGGGCGGCGAGGCGGGACAGTCTCGGGCGCGTGGGCGGCATGAGCGATCTTCTTGTTTTCCGGATGGATCCAGGATTGCCACGGCTCTGGCACGGCACTAGCGCTGGACTACAGGGATTGAATCACAGGCGGCAGGCATTGAACCACAGGCGGCAAAGATTGCAAAGGCGGGGCGGACAGGCGGGAGGGCCGCCCCGACCCGCCGAACTATCTCGGCGCCGGCTCGAAGTAGAGACCGTCGTGAGGCGGCTCCAGGGGCGCGGCGGGCGGTTCCGTGCCGGGCGTCGAATTACACGTCCACACCTTGACCTGGCAGTTGCCGCCCGCGCTACGGCATTGGGCGAGCGCCCGGTCCTCGGCCGTGGTCCGG
>JALZID010000100.1 GCA_030860485.1 Pseudomonadota bacterium
GGGGAGGATACCACGCCCAACCGGTGGAGCGGGTCTATATCCCGAAGCCCGATGGCCGCGAGCGCCCTATCGGTATACCGACGCTGGAGGACAAGATCGTCCAGCGGGCGACGGTGGAAGTGCTCAAT
Source organism: Pseudomonadota bacterium (assembly GCA_030860485.1). Lineage (NCBI taxonomy): Bacteria > Pseudomonadati > Pseudomonadota > Pseudomonadota bacterium. The sequence continues at coordinate 129 of JALZID010000100.1, forward strand.
GCGGTCTGCGAGGGGGACTTTCTAGGGTTCTCTACGGGTTCCGGCCGGGACGGAATCCCCACGACGCTACGTTCTGTGGGAGCCGGGGGCGGGTGACCGCCTCCGGCGACCCGGTGGGTGGCGGGTAACCGGTATCCCTACCGCGACTTGCACAGACGGCCCACCTGACCCACCCTACGGAGCGTGAAGCGATTGGGTCCGGGCCCACCGCAAGACAACTCCTGAAAGACCAAGAACATGGCCATCCGAGTCGCCCTGAACCACAAGACCGAGTATCGCTACGACCGCCGCGTGCGCCTCTCGCCGCACATGATCCGGCTCCGGCCCGCGCCGCACACCCGGACGCCCATCCTCGCCTATTCGCTGCGCGTCACGCCCGAAAAGCACTTCATCAACTGGCAGCAGGACCCGTTCGGCAACTACCTGGCACGCCTGGTGTTTCTCGAGCCGACTCGGGTCTTGTCCATCGAAGTGGACGTGGTGGCCGACATGACGGTCATCAATCCCTTCGATTTCTTCCTGGAAGAGTATGCCGAGCACGTCCCGTTCGACTACGCACCCGAGTTGCGCCGCGACTTGGCCCCCTACCTCAAGGTCCGAGAAGACGGTCCCAGGCTCAGGGAGTGGATCACAGGCATCGACCGCTCGCGGCGCATGACCAATGACTTCCTGGTCGCTCTCAACCGGTGCCTGTGCGGCGACATCCGTTACACCGTCCGGATGGAGGCCGGTATACAAAGCTGCGAACACACCTTGGGCAAGGCGCTGGGATCGTGCCGCGACTCGGGCTGGCTCCTGGTACAGGTGCTGCGGCACCTGGGCCTGGCCGCACGCTTCGTCTCTGGCTATCTCGTGCAGCTGGTGCCGGATATCAAGTCGCTGGACGGGCCCTCGGGTCCGGAGCGCGACTTCACCGATCTCCATGCCTGGGCCGAGGTCTATCTCCCGGGCGCCGGCTGGGTCGGACTGGATCCCACCTCGGGTCTCTTCGCAGGCGAAGGTCACATCCCGCTCGCCTGCACACCGGATGCGCGGAGCGCCGCGCCGGTCACGGGCTCTACGGACGAGTGTCAGGTCGAGCTCAGCCACACGAACACCGTCACGCGCCTGCACGAGGACCCGCGCGTCACCAGGCCGTACACCGACGCGGCCTGGGCGGCCATCGACGCCCTGGGCCGCGCCATCGATGCGGATCTGGCGCGCGATGACGTGCGACTCACCCTGGGGGGCGAGCCGACCTTCGTGTCCATCGATGACATGGAGGGGGCGGAGTGGAACCTGACCGCGCTCGGCGCGCACAAGCGCCGGCTGGCGGAGGACCTCATCAAGCGCCTGCGCCGGCGCTTTGCCCCCGGGGGGGTCCTGCACTATGGCCAGGGCAAGTGGTATCCGGGGGAGTCCCTGCCGCGCTGGGCGCTCGGCTGCTTCTGGCGCAAGGACGGCGCCCCCGTGTGGCGCAATGTCGAGCTCATCGCCGCTCCCCATCGGAGCGACGGCCCAGCTATGATGACAATGGGCCCGACCCAGGCGGCGCGCTTCGCCGCCGATCTGGCGCAGCGCCTAGGCGTCGGCGAGCGTTACGCCATCCCGGCCTACGAGGACGCCTTGTATTACCTCTGGAAGGAAGGCGGTGTGCCGATCAACCAGGAGCCGCTCATGGCCGAGCTGAAGCTCCCGGAGGCGCGTGAGACGCTGCGCCGCGCCCTGGAGCGCGGGCTCGACACCCCCGTCGGTTACGCTCTGCCGATCGAGTGGGACTACGGTCAGGACGTGTGGCGCAGCTCGCCCTGGCAGCTCCGGCGCGGGCACCTGTTCCTCTTGCCCGGTGACGCGCCGATGGGGATGCGCCTGCCGCTGGAAGCCCTGCCCCATGTCGCCGCGGACGAGCGTGAGCCCGCCGCCGAGCCCAGCCTCTTCGAGCCGCGCGCGCCGCTCGGGGACATCCACGGCGAGGTCACCATGCGCTATAGCCAGGTCCTGGCGCGCGGGCAGGCCATGCCAGGCGTGATGGAACAGGGGCCCGCCGATGTGCGCCGGCAGACCGCCGCCAAGGTGGTCCGGACGGCGATCTGCGTCGAGCCGCGCGATGGACGGCTGTGTGTGTTCCTGCCGCCGCTCGCCTATCTCGAGCATTATCTCGCTCTGGTGGCGGCGGTCGAGGCGGCCGCAGAGGCGCTTCGGATGCCGGTGGCGTTGGAGGGTTACGAGCCGCCCCGTGACTCGCGCCTGGAGCGCCTGCTGGTGACCCCGGATCCGGGCGTCATCGAAGTCAACATCCACCCCTCGCGTGACTGGCCGGGTTTGGTCACCGTGACCACGGCCCTGTACGAAGAGGCCCATCTGGCGCGGCTCGGGACCGAGAAGTTCATGCTCGACGGCCGCCATACCGGCACCCAGGGCGGCAATCACATCACGCTCGGCGGCGCCACCCCGGCCGACAGCCCGTTCCTGCGGCGGCCCGATCTGCTTCGGAGCCTGGTGACCTGCTGGCAGCATCACCCCGGCCTGTCCTACCTGTTCGCCGGGCTCTTCGTCGGGCCCACCAGCCAGAGCCCGCGGGTCGACGAGGCGCGCCACGAGGCCCTCTACGAGCTGGAGATCGCCTTCAATCAGATGCCGGAGGGCGAGGTGGCCCTGCCCTGGCTGGTGGACCGGCTCATGCGCCATCTGCTGGTAGACATCACCGGCAACACCCACCGCGCCGAGTTCTGCATTGACAAGCTTTACTCCCCCGACAGCGCCGCCGGGCGGCTCGGGATGGTGGAGCTCAGGGCCTTCGAGATGCCCCCCCACGCGCGCATGAGCCTGGTGCAGATGCTCTTGGTGCGCGCCCTCGTCGCGCGCTTCTGGCGGAAGCCCTATAAGCACAAGCTGGTGCGCTGGGGCACGGCCCTGCACGACCGCTTCATGCTCCCGCACTATGTATGGGCGGACGTGCGCGAGGTGGTCGGGGAGCTCTGCGAGTCCGGCTATCCTTTCGATCCCGAGTGGCTCGCGCCGTTCTTCGAGTTCCGTTTCCCGAGCTACGGCATGGTCCGGATCGGTGAGATAGAGATCGAGCTGCGCGCCGCCATCGAGCCCTGGCATGTCCTCGGGGAGGAGGTGAGCAACACCGGCGTGGCGCGCTTCGTCGATTCCTCCGTGGAGCGGCTGCAGGTCAAGGCCATCGGGCTCACCGACGAACGCCATGTCCTCTCGTGCAACGGCCGGCGCGTCCCGCTCGGCGCGACGGCGACCCAGGGCGAGGCGGTGGCAGGGGTGCGCTACCGGGCTTGGCACCCCCCTTCCGCGCTGCACCCGACCATCGGCGTGCACTCCCCGCTGGTGTTCGACCTGATCGATACCTGGAACGGGCGTGCCGTGGGCGGCTGCACCTATCATGTGGTCCACCCCGGGGGGCGCAGCTATGCGATCTTCCCCGTCAATGCCTATGAGGCCGAGACCCGCCGGGTGAGCCGCTTCTGGGCCCATGGCCACACCCCCGGGGTCCTGGAACCGCCCCCCGATTTCGCGCGCTACGGGCCAATTACAAATAAATATAAGTTCTACGCGGAAGGCCATCCCCCGGGCCCCATGGCGCCGCCCGCCGAGGAGCGGAACAGGGAGTACCCGAGCACCCTGGATCTGCGCCGGCCCCCGGAATGAGCTAACGCCAGCGGACATGCAGAGCACCGCCGACTATTTCAGCACCGCGCAGTACGGTCCCGCGCACGGGACCTACGACGAAATGTACCTGCCGGACGGGAACCCACGCGCACACTGGCGCTACCTCGCACCGGCACTCCTCGCCCTGGGCCCGCACGAGCTCGAGCGCCGCGCCGACGAGGTGCGGCGTCTGGTGCGCGAGCACGGGGTCAGCTACCACGTCTACGGCGAGCCCGAGGGCAGCATCCGGCCCTGGGAGCTCGACCCCATTCCGTTCGTCATGAGCAGCCACGAATGGGCCGGCATCGAGTCCGGGCTGGTGCAGCGCGCCGAGGTCCTGAACCTGGTGCTGAAAGACCTGTACGGACCGCGAGACCTCATCAGGAAGGGCCTCCTCCCGCTCGAGTTGATCTATGGCCATGGGGGATTCCTGAGACCCTGCGCCGGTGCCGGTTTTCCCAGCGCGCATCCCTTGGTGCTGTACGCCGCCGATCTCGGCCGCGCGCCGGACGGGCGCTTCCAGGTCATGAGCGACCGCACGCAGTGCCCCTCGGGCGTCGGCTATGCGCTGGCCAACCGCATGATCGTCTCGCGCTGTCTCCCGAGCCTGTTTCGCGATGCCCAGGTGCATCGACTGTCGCTGTTCTTCCAGGGCCTCAGGATGACGCTGGCGGGGCTGTGTCCCAACCGCGACGGCATGCCGAACGGCGAGCCGCGCATCGTGCTCCTGACTCCCGGCCCGCTCAACGAGACCTATTTCGAACAGACCTATCTGGCCGGCTATCTCGGCTTCACCCTGGCGCAAGGGGAGGACCTCACGGTGCATTCCGGCCGAGTATGGTTGCGCGCCCTGCAGGGCCTCGAACCCGTGGATGTGATCCTGCGCCGGGTCGATGATCACTACTGCGACCCGGTTGAGCTGTGGCCCGAGTCGCGCCTCGGGGTCCCGGGGCTCTTCGAGGCGGTGCGGCGCGGCAACGTGGCCGTCGCCAACCCGCTCGGCAGCAGCGTCCTCGAGAACCCGGGACTCAACTGCTTCCTGCCCCGCATCGCCCGCCACTTCCTGGGCCGGGGCCTGGATCTGCCCTCGGTGATGACCTGGTGGTGCGGGGAGCCGGGCGGCCGGAGCCATGTGCTCGCGCGCCTTTGCGATCTCGTGATCAAGCCCATTTACCGGGAGTTCGGGAGCCGGCCGGTGTTCGGACCGCTGTTGAGCGCACGCGAACGCGACGCCTGGGCGGACCGCATCCGTGCCCGTCCCTATGCCTATGTCGGGCAGGAGGTCCTGCACCCCTCGGCCAGCCCTACCTGGGTCGATGCCCGGATCCTGGCCTGCCAGACGGTGTTGCGCAGCTTCCTGGTGGCGCGTCCGGACGGTTATGTGGCGATGCCCGGGGGCCTCGCGCGCGCCGCCCCCGACCGCGGCCCGTGTCTCATCTCCAACCAGGCCGGGGCGATCGGCAAGGACACCTGGGTGCTGGCCTCGGAGCCAGGGCAGCAGGTGAGCCTGTGGACCCCGGAGACGCGCGCCGCCGTGGCGCCCGCCCTCCGGGTCCTGCCCAGCAACGCGGCCAACAACCTGTTCTGGCTCGGGCGTTATACCGAACGCGCCGAAGGCACCCTGCGCCTCCTGCGCACGGCGCTCGAGGTGTGGTCCGGCAGTCCCCTTAATTGTTGTAGTGATTACCGGGACTTCGAGCGCCTCGCCTGTGCCGGTGAGCTCCTGGGGGTGCTCGCACGCACCATCGCACCCGGCCCGGTGCCGCCGCCGGCGGAGGTTCCAAAGGTCGTCGAGGCCGTGTTCGGGCCCGAGGGCTATGGCGGGCTTACGCATGACCTCAATGCGGCGTTGCAATCCGCCCAATCGGTACGCGACCGTCTCGAGGAGGACGCGCTCAGGGTGCTTTACGAGGTCCCGGAGCACCACACATCGCTGTCCGGCCGCACGCCCATCGAACACCAACACCTCGATGCGCTCATCACGGCCTTGGTCGCGTTTTCCGGGATCCTCACCGACACAATGATCCGGGGTCAGAGCTTTGCCTTCTTCGACATCGGCCGGCGCCTGGAACGCGCCCTGGGGCTCTCTGCCGCCCTGCGCGCCACGCTCCTGCGCGGCCCTTCGCCCGCACCCGAGGGCCTCCGGCTCGAGGCCACCTTGCGGGCCCAGGCGAGCCTCCTCACCTACCGGCGCCGCTACCAGCCGGTACCCGATCTGGCCGGGGCGCTGAGGCTCTTGATCATGGACCTGGCCCATCCGCGCGCGCTCGCCTTCCAGCTGGCGTGCCTGCAGGGCCACCTGGAGTCCCTGCCGAGACCCGTGGCTGGCCCGCTCGGCAACGAGCGCGCGCTGGTCCGGGAGGCCGGCAACGCGGTGAGCCTGGCGGATACCGCCTGCCGCTCGGACTCTTGCGATACGGAGACCTTGCGCCGCTTGCTGGAGCCGGTGCTGTCCGAGGTCGAGCGCCTGCTCCGGCTGTGCTCGGACGAGCTAACGGCCAGGTACTTGGCAGATACCTATGTTCCACAGCGCCTCTTGACCGAGCGGGCGGGAAGCTGACAGGCCCGTGCGCTACCGCGTGGTACATCACACGGAGTACCGGTACGTGCAGCCGGTCGCCCTCTGTCACAACGAGACGCACCTGAGACCCCGGGCGGTGGCGCACCAGCGTTGTCTCTCGCACGCGCTCGTGATTGACCCCGAGCCCGATCTGGTCTCGGAGCGGGAGGACTTCTTCGGCAATCCGACCGCCTCCTTCTCCATGCAGCGCGGTCACAGCCATCTCTCGGTCACGGCCACGAGCGAGGTCGAGGTGGGATCGCCAAAGCGGCCCGGACAGGTGCCGGATGCCCCCTGGGAAGAGGCCGCCGAGGTCCTGCGCCACGACCTCGACCCCGAGCGCCTCGAGGCCCGCCAGTTCATCCTGGACTCGCCGCTCTGCGAGGCCGCGGCCGACATCACCCGGTACGCGGCGGTATCGCTGCGCCCCGGCGGCCTGCTCCTCGAGTCCGTGGCCGAGCTCAGCGCGCGCATCCACCGCGATTTCGCCTATGTGCCGGGATTCACCAGCGTCACCACCCCGCTGTCGGTGGTCCTGGAGCACCGCCGCGGGGTGTGCCAGGACTTCGCCCACCTGGCCATCGCCTGCCTGCGCGCCCATGGCCTGGCCGCGCGCTACGTCAGCGGCTATCTCGAGACCCTGCCCCCGCCCGGCCAGGACAAGCTCATCGGCGCCGATGCCTCGCATGCCTGGTTCGCCGTGTATCACCCCGGTCTCGGCTGGTTCGACTTCGACCCCACCAACAACCACTGCCCCGATAATCGCCACATCACCGTCGCCTGGGGGCGGGATTACGGCGACGTGACCCCCTTGAAGGGCGTGGTCTACGGCGGCGGCCAACAACAGGCCACCGTGTCCGTCGAGGTGATCAACCTGGCCGAGGGGTGACCGGCCACCCTGCCCTATCGCGATCGGGTTCCGGCCAGCGCTGTCGAATGAAGGGTACCCGGCGCGCACCAGAGTGCGGCGCGTAGGCCGGCAAGCGTGGTCGTCTGTCGGTGATCATTATCGCGGCTCCGATGAGCCACAGCCGCGAGCCACGACACGATTATGAAATCTACGAGGCCTATACATGCGAACGTCGAACGATACGGTACTTCGCAGGGCGCGGAGCGCGCTGACGGCAGCTCTTATGCCTATGCTCGCGCCCGCTGCGAGCGCTGAGATATCGGTCGCAATCCTTGATTTCGAGCTGAACGACATCACCGGGTTACGCGCGCCGGAAGAGCAGAGACGAACGGCGTCACTCGCTCCACTGCTGCGGGATGCCATGAGCCAGATGAATGGCTACGACCTGACCGCCATCGAGCCGGATGCGCAGGTGCGCGCCAACGCCGGCGTAGGCTATCTGTTCAATCAACCGGAAGCCGCCGCTGCGCTTGCGGAAGCATCCGGAGCGAAATGGGTCGTAGTTGGAATGTTGCAGAAATCGAGCTATCTGTTCGCCTACGTCACCGTACGGGTTTCGAATGTCACGACAAAGCAATTGATCGGCGAATTCAAGGCGCTGCTTGCCACCCACCTTCTGGATATAGTGGCGTCGCACCGCCCTGGCACGATACCGCTTGCCTTTCAACCGCTCCACCAAATCCTCGATGTTGGCATCGGGCTCCTGCTCGTAGTCCCGGGCCATGACCCGGTCTATCCCGCTGACCGCGGACTTGTTCAGCCCGCGCCAGGCTTCCTTCAACGCTGTATTGAAGGCGACCGGAAGAATATGGAAGAAGAGATTCTTGGTCTCTTGAAGGATCAGGGTAAGCGTATCCGACAGGATGATGGTGAATTGCGGCAATTAACTCTATCTAAGCCTACGAGTGTTAATAACGGTTTCGTTATCGGCCTTCGTTACGACAAGAGAGACGGAACGCTAAGCTGAAGACCTTTTTACTGTGGAAACGGGGAGTCCGATTAACAGCTACTACAAGGGCTCTCTTCAACAACGATGGACCGAGTACCGACCTCTAGCTCGGCGCGGCTGATCTTGTTTCGTTATTGTGCCAAGCGAAGCTTGGCGTATCTTGCGGGGTGCAAGTCGCCGTCGGGTAAGGGCCAACCACCCACCCGTATCGAGTGTTGCGCCTGCGGCGGAGCGCCCGAATGGTAAGGACACTATGAGGAGCGTGAACAAGGCGGTTCCAGATGTCTTAATTCTGGAAACGCGTCCTTCGTAGCGGCAATTAAATCGTTCATGGTTATGGCCCCTAATAAAACGTCGCCGGCAGTGCGTGCGCTGTCTGGCCACGCCGGAACTGTTCGCCGAGGCCCAGCACTGGGAGCTCCTTCTGTTCTAACTCAGTCGTGGGGGCTGGGGGTTAAACACCCGGCTACCCGATTAGATTTAGATGGCCCCGAGCTCAGCAAGGGCGGCTTTAACTTTGCTCTCGACCAAGTCGCGCACCTTCCGAAACTCGTCCTGGGAGGGTTGCTGGAGGTCCGGGATGTTCCAGTCCTTCCACCGCTTGGCATGGATCATCGGGCAAGCATCGCCGCAACCAATCGTCGCCACGAAGTCATACTCCACGTCCGGGATCTCGGCGAGCGACTTCGACGCATGACGACTCAGGTCGTACCCCAACTCCCGCATCGCCTCGATGGTCTGCGGGTTAATGATTCCGGACGGTTGGGAGCCCGCACTATAGGCCTCCACGCCCGCTCCGCCGTGAATCCGAGCGAATGCCTCGGCCATCTGGCTTCGGTTTGCATTTTCGACGCAGACGAACAGCACGCGCTTGACCGGAACGCTCATAAGCGCGCCTCCTCGACGGGAACCGCCCGGCGGCAACCGGGCTCTCGGATGTACCGGCAGGCCGGGACTGCCAGACTCGCGCCGAGGGTCGGACCGGTAAGATAAACGTCGGGGCTAGAGTCACTGGTGATCTTGCAACAAGCGTGAGCAAGCAGGTCTCGCTCGTGCGGCGGCAAGTCTGAGCGCAAAACAACGTCGTACTGTGGAACGAGAGAAGACATATGACTCCTAACGAAAGATCGGTTCAGAGCCACATATCATCGGATCGGATCTGGGGTTTGTCAATCATCCCGCTCCTTCCGCCGTCACGTACTTCACCAACGCCTCGTGTACGGCCTTCGCGAGCCTACGACTACGTCATCAGAAACGGCGGAGACATACACGTCTGGGTTAGCACAAGCCGGGTCGCGGTCTAGCGCAAGGAGCGTGCTCCTGATGCAGATGCTGGGCGTGTCACCGCCAAGCACTTCGGCTTCAAACATCCCGCTCCCCCCGCCGCTTCTTGTTCCGGTCCAGCAGCCGCAGGAGCTGCTTGTTCGGCGATCCAGGCATGGTGGGCTTCCCGGAGGTCGAGAAAAGCGACCAGCGGTCTGAGTCAACGATGACCCGTCGAGTCAAGGCCGAAATCCTCCGAGTATTCCGGATTGGTGCCCAGGTCCATCACCGCTGAAATCAACGACGCCGCAGTAGGTCCGCATCCGATCGTGCAACGAAGGCGATCGGGTGGCGTCTTGCTCCGGCGGTTCCCCCACACAGGCGCGAAGTAGCTCAACGGTTATGGCTCTCACCGGCCGTCCTTTGGCCTTGACCCTGCGGTATAGCTCGTCGGGGATCTCGCGTCGCTTTCCAGCCTGGCCGCATCGCAGGGTGATCCGACCGGAGTAACGCTCCACCGCCTTGCTTCCCGCACCATCCGGTGGCGGAATGGCTCGCGGTGCTGGAACCGAAGGATCGAGCCGGCTGACAGTGGACGTCAAGCAGTCGGTATACCTTGTGCATTCTCCCCGAACCGACGCTTTTCTGACAACGGGACGGCGTTGCTACGGACGTTGGAAACCCTAGGCTGTTCGCATTCGGTTGCTTTCATGCCGCCTGAGTGCTCCATGCGAAAAAAATGCTAGAATATGTGCGAGAGTTTCGCGTGCCGGGGCCGCCCCGGCGATCGGGACCCTTCCTCATAGTCATAATACCGCTATCGGCGTGGAGGTTTTGATATGGTAAACACCAAGCGTGGGCGTTTCACGTCCGCATTCTGGCGATCGCTCGGCGTGTTCTTGCTGAGCATACCCATGGGGGCAAATGCCCTGGAAATCAGCAATGGCGTCCCTGAGGGTACGGTAGGCCACTACCGAGTGGATGTCACCGCCGGTGGGGAGACCCGCACGGCATTCGTCACCGCGGCGCGTTTCGCTTCCAACGACATCTTCACCACGGAAGTCGTATTTGATTATTCGAGCCTTGTCGATCCCGGAAATGACGGGCTTGGATTCAGCCTTTCGAATTCCGATATCGTTACAGGTCCATTTGCAGATCCCAATAACCCCAACATCGTGACGAGCTCCGGGTCATTCTTCGGGGTGAACCAAAACGTCATTTCGTGGACGGCGGTCAGCTCTATCGCGCCCGGCGCGCAGGTCATGACAACCACCTACACATTTACCGCGGCGACTGGGGCTCTCGGTCCCTTGCGCTTTTTGCAGTATCTGGACGAGGATGTCCAAGGTGCCGGGGATGATGTGTTTCTCCCCGTGGGTACGGCGGCCGGCAACGATCTGGAGCTTTTCACTTTCGACAACACGGACGTGTACGGGCTGAGCCATTCCGGCGCTCTGCTACCGGGGACCGAGCTGCTGAACGCCGCATTCGCTGGTTGGGCGGCCGATCGTTTCAACAACATGCGACCCCTGATCACGGGCGCGGGCCAGCCCGTCTCGCCTGATGGAGTCATTACCAACCTGTTAGCCCTCCAGCACCCGCAGCTCGGGCCCGTCTTTGGACCGGCTGATGTCGTTTCTGTGCTGGCCTGGGACGTGGACCCGAATGCGCCGAGTGCCGTCATCACCACCTCTTTGGGCGGGATCCCGATATCGCAGCAGACCGTCGAGGCCCGCCCCGTGGGTAGCCAGATCCGTTGTAAGGGCAGGAACTGTACGTTTCAGGCCACGTGCATCTTACCTCCGTCCCCGGGAGCGCTCTGCACCAATCGGATCAGCCTGACCGTTGGCAGGAACGCCCTGCGCTCGAGCGAGGATACGTCGGTGAGGCAGGTGAGGCAACGGAGACGCCTATTTGCGTCCGGGGCCGCTGCCGTCCCGCCGGGACAGACCGCACCCGTTCGACTCCGGCTCACGCCCTCGGGCCGCCGATTCGTACAGTCGACCACAAAGAAGAGACTGAGAGGTCTGATGGAGGTCCGGAACGTCGCCGGGACGACTGTCAATTCGATCCCGTTCACGATCAGGATCAGAAGGTAAGGCGGCCGAGAGGCAGCGAGTCGCCTCTTTGGGGCCTGGCGGATGGATCACGTCCGCCAAGCCCCTTGCCCGTGGCTGGGCCTCGGGCGATGTGCCATCATTCCTGAATGGCGGTGCTATCGACAACCGGATCGGCAACGGACCCCGGGGCCATCGTCGCCGGCGTCGTCTTCGACGCCTATCCCTACAGCCTCCTCGGGATCATCCTCGCCATCGAGGCGATCCTGATCACCAGCTTCGTCCTCATCAGCCAGAAGCCAGAACGCCCACCAGGACCAACGCGCCGAGCTCGATTACGAGGTCAACGTGAAGGCCTATCGCAAGCTCGGCGAGATCCAGGCGGCGCTCGGCAAGGTCATGGACCGGCTCGATGCATTGGAAAGGAACACGCGAAGCGGCTGACCTGAATGGCCGCCGTGCGCGGGCCGCCGCCTTCCTGAATTGCTGTCAAATCGACAACGAATGGTGATCCAACCCCGGTAACGCTCCACCGCCTCGCTTCCCGTAGTATCCGGTCGAGATCGGCCTACTCCACACAGGCGCACACCATCCGCGCTCTACCAACTTCCGCCGGCTGACAGTGGATGTCACGCAGTCGGTATACCTTGTGCGTTCTCGCCGAACCGACGCTTTTCTAACAACGGGACGGCGTTGCCGGCGACGTTGAAAATGCTTGGCTTTTCGCATCAGGTTGCATTCATGCCGCCTGATGGTTCCATGCGGGAGCCCACTGGAACCGGTGCGGGATGCTGAACGGTTTCGCGTGCCGCGGTCGCTCCGGCGATCCTGAGTCTTTCTTATAGTCAAAATACCGCTATCGGCGTGGAGGTTTTTATGGTAAACACCAAACGTGGGCGTTTTACATCCGCATTCTGGCGATCGATCGGCGTGCTCGCGCTGAGCGTGCCCCTGGGCGCAAATGCCGTTGAAATCAGCAATGGTGTTCCTGACGGTACGGTAGGCAGTTACCGAGTCGATGTGCAAACCGGCGGGGAGACCCTTACGGCCGTCGTCACAGCGGCGCGTTTAGCTTCCAACGACATCTTCACTACGGACGTCGTGTTTGATTACGCTAGTGGAGTGTCCCTTAAATAACTTGACAGATTCTCTGGCAATTGCTATGCTTACGGTCATGCCGAACACGAGGCTGTCGATCGAGTTGAAACGGCTGAACGGACGCAGCTCGAAAAGTGGCAGTCCTCACATGGGGCCCCGAGGGAAAAACAAGAAGGGATAATCTGTAAAGTTATTCAAGGGACACTACACTAGCTTTGTCGATCCCGGGATCGACGGGGGAGGATTCCGGCTTTTCGGGTCGGAACCAGTTCCAGACTCCAATAACCCGAACATCGTTACGAGCTCCGGGTCGTTCATTGGGGTCAACCAGAACGTGATTCTGTGGACGGCGGTCAGCTCAATTGCGCCCGGCGCACAGGTCATGACGACTGCGTACACATTTGCCACACAGAACGGGGATCCCCTCGGTCCATTGCGCTTTCTGCAGTATTTGGAGGAGGATGTCCAAGGTGCTGGGGATGACGTGTTTCTGCCCGTGGGTTCGGCGGCGACCGGAGATCTGGAGTTGTTTACCTTCGATAACACGGACGTCTATGGACTGAACCATTCCGGTGCCCTCTTTCCCGGTCCTGATCTGCAGAACGCGTCAGTTCGCAGGCTGGGCGGCCGATCGCTTCAACAACATGCAACCGCTGATCACGGGCAACGGCCAGCCCGTCTCGCCCGCTGGCGTCATTACGAACCTCCAAGGCTTCCCGCACCCTCAGCTCGGCGGCGCCTTTGGGCCGGCTGACATCGTTTCCGTGCTGGCCTGGGATGTGGATCCGAACGCTGCTCGCGCGGAGATTACATCCAGTCTGGGCGGAGAACCGGCCGTTGTTGAAGCCGATCCCGCCGACACACCGATCCGGTGTCAAAGTAAGGCTTGCGACGTCCTCATCGTCTGTATCTCGGCGGATACGGTGGAACCGTGTAACAACCGCATCAATGTATCAGTCCGCCGGCCGCGCTGCTCGAACGCGACCGAAGGTTCGCGCCAGCGGAGCGACGGCACGTCGGGGAACGCGGCAGGGATAAATCAGTTGGCTTCCCGTGTTGCAAACATCCCGTTCGCTGCCGGTGTTGCAAACGTCCCGTTCGGTCAGACCCAGAACGTCAAGCTTAGACTCACCACGAGGGGGAGGAGAATCGCCCGGTCAGGAGTTAAAAGGCTTCGGGGCACAATGGAGATCAAGAACGTAGCTGGTTTTCCTACCGTAAGGATACCGATCCGGATAAGAATCAAGTAGTCCGCCGGAGCGGTCGCGTAGCGAGACCGACCGCTCGCTTGTGTCCCAACGGGGACTCCTCAGCATATGGCTCCGTCGGGTGGCCCGCCGGGGCTTGGCGGATCACGGTCCCAGCCAGGCCCCGGC
>JALZID010000101.1 GCA_030860485.1 Pseudomonadota bacterium
AATCCAGAGCTACCCCTACAACGGCTCGGCGATCCTCTACTGGGACATCGGACCGGTGCGCCCCGATCCGGGCAATCCGAGCGTGACGATCGGCGTGCCGCCGCCGCCGATCGAGAACCTGCCCAACCGCGGCGGCGAGGACCCGCACGGCGCCCCGCGAGGAGCGCCCGGCGGGCTCCAGCAGGTGTCCGATTTCCTCTCTCCGACCGGCGCGGTCACCGACGTCTGCGGCCGCCCCTCGCCCTGCTACGCGGGCGGCTGGACCGGCCCTCCGTAGCCCGGAGGGCCGCCTCGTTGATACGAAGGCAGGGCGTAGCGGAGGCAATAGCGGAGACAGAGCGACACCGACCCGAGCGACAGCGGCTCCGGCCGCACGGAACCGAGCGTATAAAGCTGGGGGCAGAGAAGCAGGCGGCCCGCCTGGGGCAACGGGAGGCGAACGAGAAGGCGCTCCCGCGTAGCGCCGAAACGGTCGTGCCCTGCCGGTACGTGCAGGTACCTACGTTGTGGGCGCTTGAAAACCACGGCCCCCACCACGGGCTCAGTCGATTATCATCACACCCGCGAGAGCTTCCCTCTGCGGCCTCGATAAGGGACCTGCATCCGCCGTGCGATTAGGAATACCATTGCTGTTCCTCTCTGCTTTCCAGTTACCCATGGAAGAGCATGATCCCCCCTTGGCCCTCGGCCGTCCGCAACTGGAGGACTCGTCGCTCGTAGAAGCGGAACGGCTTCGCGACCATGTCCAAGCGCTCGCGGGGCAGATCGGTGAGCGCAATGTTTTTCATCCCGAAGCGTTGCAGGCCGCTGCGGACTACATCAGGAGGCAGTGGGGCGCACAGGATTACCCGGTCAGCACTCAAGGTTATGAGGTCGAGGGAGTGCCCTGCGAGAACCTCGAGGTCAACCGCGGGGGTCGCGGCAGACCCGGCGAGATCATCCTCATCGGCGCCCATTATGACTCGGTCCGGGGAAGCCCTGGCGCCAACGATAACGCCAGCGGGGTCGCGGCGTTGCTGGAGCTGAGCCGCCTGTTTGCCGCGCTCTGAGCCCGACCGCACCGTGCGCTTCGTGGCGTTCGTCAATGAGGAGCCGCCGTTCTTTTATCGGCGGCAGATGGGCAGCATGGTCTACGCCAAAGCAGCCCGTGAGCGGGGCGAGGATATCCGGCTCATGATGTCGCTGGAGATGCTCGGCTCCTACAGCGATCTGCCCGGAAGCCAACGTTATCCGCCCCTATTTCGATACTTCTATCCGGACCGCGGTAACTTCATCGCCTTCGTCTCCAACTTCGGCTTGCGGGCGATGCTGAAGCAAGCAGTGGCCGCGTTCCAGGCGGCTTCGGATTTTCCGGTCGAGCATGTGGCGACGTTCTCGTTCGTTCCGGGCGTCTCGTGGAGCGATCATCAGTCGTTCTGGCGACAAGGCTATCCGGCCCTCATGGTGACCGACCCCGCCTTTTACCGCTATGCCTATTACCACACCGCGCGGGACACCCCCGAGAAGCTCAACTACGCAGCCATGGCCAAGGTCGTCCAAGGGCTATTCAAGGCGATAGCGACGCTCGCCATGGACTAAACGCGCCGGTTCACGCTGCTACGGCGCTCGGACTCTTCGAAACGTTGTCGGGCCGTGCGGGGCTGAGCTTACTTCTCGGGATCTCTCCGCTTGGATCCCGAGTGCAGGAGATGATCTGGCGCGACGGTTACCAGCAGGGGGCGTAAACCGCCCACGTCTATGACGATGCGGCCGCCAAGCTGCGCGCCTGGCACGCGGCCGGCCATCCGCTGCACGTCTACTCGTCCGGCTCGGTGGCGGCGCAAAAGTTGTTCTTTGGCCACAGCACCGCCGGCGACCTGAGTCCGATGTTCTCCGGCTGGTTCGACCCCGAGACCGGGGCCAAGCGCGAGGCGGCCAGCTACCGGCGGATCGCCGGCACCATCGGCCGTGCTCCGGCCGACATCCTGTTCCTCTCCGACTTGGTCGACGAGCTCGACGCCGCCCGCGAGGCCGGCCTGGCCACCGTGCTCGTCGATCGCCGCGCGATGTTAATAGGAACGGGGTGGCGCAAACTTATTCGGTCTCATCGCCTTTTGATAATTGTATCGCTGCATAATAAGTGCCGAGGAGCTCACGCCGCCACCATGCGCCCTTTCGATGTGCTTCGGGGCTCGCAAAACGATACTCATATAGCAGTGCACGGACAAACCGAGGCGGTGCATTGGGAAACGGATTGCTCCCGAGTAATCCGCCTACAATAGGCGTGTTTTGTAGCAGACGTACGAGCAGATTGGTAAACCATGGATTCTCATTCGCGGTAGAGAGCGCGGCAAACCACATCTGCCAATCGAGCCGCGGCTGGTGTGGGATGTTCCACGGTGGCCGGCGGCCGGTATTTCCCGGTTTGTATCGGAAGGCATATTCGCTCCAGGTGTCACCGTCTTGCGAGCCTTCAATGACGATCTCGGGACGTGTCGTTGTCATGTTCGCAAACAATCCGTAGGAATTGACGATGGCCAACGGGGCGAACCACTCGAGCGCCGCGGTCACGGGGTCTGGAAGAGGGCGGCGCCCAAGTTGCAGGAACATTACGCTGACGCTGAGAAAGAGGATGAGGGCCACCAGGCTACTGAGTACAACGCGTTCGAAGAACACGTGTCGGCACAGTACCGAGGTCGCGATCGACGTCCGGTACCGACTCGGCAGGATGCTGCGGAGTGCCTGGTCGTCGAACAGCAATACACACAAGCTCATGGCCAAGAGGTTGAAAAAATTATAGTTGCCCGTCAGGATGATACCCAGCTCGAAAACCAGGATGATCCAGGCCGCCAGCATCCGTGGCCGGCGGGCCACAAAGAACAGGAAAGGCACCGCGAGCTCTATGACGAGGACCGCAAATGTGCAGGCGTGTTGAAACCACGCAGGCAACTGATGAGCGTACCAGGCAATCGATGTTGGGAGCGGCTGAGTCTCGTAGTGGTAGTCCAGTGCCGTGAAGGATGCCCAGGTTGGATCGCCGCTCAAGAGCTTTACCCAGCCCGAACCGAACACGAAACGGAAGAGCAACCAGCGAAACAGCCAGACCACGAGCACGGAACGCGACGGCAGGAAGACCGCGAGAAAGCCGGTTTCCAGCAGCAAAGTGTCCCACTGGAAGTGCATGAAATCCTGACCTGCGTAAAACAGCGATAAGTACAGCACGTAGCAAAGGAGAAGCAGCGGGGATGTCCAGCGCCCCCCAATCAGACTTGCTGACGCGAGTGCGCCCAGAATGCAAGCAGTAACGAGCGCCGTGTCGCTGCTACTGAACCAGAATAGGGTTGGGACCTGCCAATAGGCGCGAGTGCCGAGATGGGTGAGAGCGGCATCGAGATACCCGGAGACCGGCAGGATGCCTTCGCTTCCCACTAGCCCCCTGATTTGTGCCGCCAGGGACACGAATGCAGCGATGTAGATGAGCGCGAGCAATCGCAGAAAGTGGGCACATGACAGTGTGTGCCTCTCCGGCACGCGTTCCGGCCCCCAAAGCCAGAGGCTAGCCCGCATTGCGGCTTCCCGGCGCCGCGACACAAGCGTGTAGGCAAGCTCCGCGGCCGGGGCATACCCGGGAACATGACGATATAACCATAACCACAACGGATTCCCGCCTGGCATAGCGAGTATGCGAAAAGCCGCCTCGGCGCCGAATGCGCGTTCGCCGTCAACGCCGACAAACACGATCTGCCTCTGGAAGCGCCCGAGCGGAATGTCGGGAAACTCGGCAGCAACCTCCTGATAGGCCTTGGCCTCAAAACCATCCTGGGTCAGATGTAACCAATAGGACACCCAATAGCTGCAAAAGCCGCAAAGACCGTCAAAGATGAGTAACGGGCGCATCAGGTGTTGTCAGATTTCATTGCTGGGGTCGCAGCATCGCCAGCCGGCACAGGACGATCCCGGCGAGCACGACGGCGCCACCGACCGCCTGCTGGACGCCAAAGGGCTCGGCCAGCAGCACCCAGGCAAACACCGCGGCGGCCACCGGCTGCACTAGCAGGCTCACGGAGGAAAATGCCGCCGGCAGATGCGCCAGTGCCCAGGCGATGAGCCCCTGCCCGCCGATGTGCGAGACCAATGCCAGTCCCAGCAGCACGGCCCACCCGGAACGCGATGTGGGCCACATGGGCTCACCCAAGAGCCACACGATCGGCAGCAACGCTACCGCGCAGGCCAGCGTCGTCCACCACATTACTTCAAAGGTCGAATGACGCTTGCGCAAGCGCGACACGCCCAGCAGATACCCGGAATAAAACACCGAGGCAATGACGCCGTAAATATCTCCCAGCAGGGTTTTATGGCTGATGGTGAGACTGTCGGCCATCAGCACCGCGGCGCCGGACAGGGCCAGAATCAAACCGACTAGAAATCCCCACGTCACGCGCTCGTCGTACAGGAAGAATGAAGCGGCGGTGATGAAAATGGGCGCGAGATTGGCCAGCAGGGTGGCGTTGGCGACGGAGGTGTGAAGGATGGACTGGTGCCACACCGCCAGGTCGCCGGCGAAGAAAGCGCCGCCCAGCCACAGCCACCGCAGCGCGGCCGGTTCCTCCTCCGAGGCTGGATCCCAGCGGCGCGGAAACCACAGCGCAAACAGGAACGGCAGCGACAGCGCCACGCGCCAGAACGCGGCGGCGGTGTAGCCCACGTCCACCAGGCGCACGAAGATCGGCGCAAAGCCAATGCACACCGCACCGGCAATCAAACCCGCCAGAGCCTCGCGGTCGGCGTGAGGCGCGGTGCTCAAGACGGGGATTTATTTAGGCCTCTGTAAGCGTGCACCGCCCGCAGCCCCTCACCCTGTCTTCTCCCCGAGGGCCCGGAGGGAGAGGGAGAAAAGGCAATGCCTGTCTCGGAAGGACAGGGACCTTGGAGAGGTATCCGAAATTTCACAGGTGTGGTCAGGTATATGATACCGTGCGTGTGGGTCTGGACCGGCGCGCGGGGCCACCACGATACCATGGACCAGCCATCGAAGGGGCGGCGGCTCCTCATCATGCGGCATGCCAAGTCCGACAGGGGGACGCCGGGCGAGCCCGACTTCGACCGGCCGCTGGCCAAACGCGGCCAGCGCGATGCCCTGCGCATGGGCGAGTGGTTGCGCGCCCAGGGCCTCGTCCAGGACCTGGTGCTCGCCTCACCCGCGCGCCGGGCGCGCGAGACGGCCTCGAAGGTATGCAAGGTGCTCGACATCGAGAAACAGGCCATCCAGTGGGAGCCGCGCATCTACGACGCGACGCGCGCCGATCTGATCGAGGTGCTGGCCGACTGCCCGGCGGACCGACGGCTCGTGCTCCTCGTCGGCCACAACCCCGGTCTCGAGGAGCTGCTCGAATACCTGTCCGGGGCAGCGGTACACTGCCCGGGGGTGAGAAGACCCTGCCGACCGCGGCCGTCGCCTGCGTGCGTCTCAAGGCGGCCTGGCGTAAGCTCACGGCCGGATCGGGGAGGGTCGAGCAGTGGATGTATCCCAAGGGCTTGGGGACGCCTAGCCCCCGTCCTACCACGCAGGAAAGCGAACGGCGCCGATCGACGCCCAAAAAGCATGGCTGATGCAACCGCCCGCAACTCTCCCTGACGTTCGACGCGGCGGCAGGCGCGAGTTGCGCCGCAATGCGCTGGGTCTACGAGACCTGCCTTCACGTTCTTCTTCGGGACCGGCAGTATAAGGCCATCAACATAACGAGGCGTGTCAAACCTCTTTTTCAACTTTGCTTGATTGCGCCGGGGTCCATCCACATGACTTCCCAGATGTGGCCGTCCAGGTCCTGGAACCCATGTGCGTACATGAAACCATGGTCTTGCGGTTCATTGTAGGTTGTTCCGCCGGCGGCAACTGCCTTGCGAACCATCTCATCGACTTTTTCCCTGCTCTCGGAAGACAAGCACACAAGCACCTCGGTGCTTTTCGTGGCATCACATATTTCCTTCGGAGTAAAAGTCTTGAACTTGTCGTGAGTCAGCAGCATGACGAAGATGTCCCCGCCTACAATCATACAGGTGGCCGTCTCGTCGGTAAACTGCGGATTAAACCTGAAGCCGAGTTTGGTAAAGAACTCCACAGATTCGTTGAGATTCTTTACCGGCAGGTTCACAAAAATCTTGATAGCCATGTTTTCTCCTTTGATCTGTCTGTGCCCATCGCTTACTTTTCAGTGATGGCCTTCAGGCTGGAGAGGCCGGCCTCAAACTCCTTGCCGATCATGCGGTCCATGTTGAAAAAGAGATGCATGACCTTCGCAAGATAGGGCTGAGGACCGTAGATGGCCCAGGTGACGGTCGTCGAGTCGCCCCCGGGCTCCAGTATGAGCTCGGCGGTGTTGTGGGCCTCGAACGGCTCGATGAAATGCATCGCAAACACCACCTTGGAAGGTGGAGTTGACTCCGTGATCTCCATGCGCCCCTTGCCGATCTCCTTGTTGCCATCCCATTCATACACGGCGCCCGTGCCGCTTGCAGCGCCGCTGTGTGTTCTTTTCATCGCGGGGTCTTTTTTCTCCCAGGGTGACCAGGTGGCATGACTGTGCAGGTCGTTGACGAGGGGAAAGATCTTCTCCGGCGGCGCCTTGATGCTCGCCGAGCGCTGGACACGGAACGTGTCAGGCTTGGTCGCGGCATAAATGAGAAGCGCGACGATCAGAACGACGGCTACGATGGCAATGGTCTTGAACACGGATCTCTCCGGTGCGATGTTCAGTACTGGGTGCGGTCTATTTTTTCGTCGTGGATTCGACAGGGCGATAGGTGGCGGAGCTGTTAGCCGTAGGTTGGCTTCTGCGGCCACCCGGGCCGCGAATCCTCGAAGTCCTCCTGCCGGCCGTAGGGGGTCCTGTCGAGCAGGCTGTAAGCGTCGGTGAGCCCTTCGCAGCCTCGGGCGTAGGTCGAATAGCTGTGAAAGATGTCGTCGTTGACGCGGAAGAAGACGCTCAGGCCGTGAGACTCGCCTGAGGTGAAATAGGTCTCGTGCGTCCGCTGCTCAAGCTCCGCCTTGTCCCGGTAGTTGTACTCGAGAGGGGCGACGGATTCGTCCAGGGTCACGTGGAAGTCGTAGTTGAAAGGACTGCCGTAAGACGAAACCCACGGCAGGTTCCAGCCCTTCTGTGCCTTGTACGCGTCGAGCTTGGCCAGTGGCGCGCGGGAGACCAGCACAAATGTCGTGTCGCGGGCCTGTAGCATCGACAGATCACCCAGGGCGTCCACAAGACCCGTGCAGCCCGGGCAACCCTTGTCCCATTTCGGGTCGAACATAAAGTGGTAGACGATGAGTTGACGGCGGCCCTCGAACAGGTCGAGCAGCCGCGCCTTAGCGCCGGCGCGCTCGAATACGTAGTCCTGGTCGAGGCGAACCATCGGCAGCCTGCGACGTTCCGCGTTGATTGCGTCCAGGTGACGGGTGTGCTCTTTCTCTTTCACAAGGAGCCGTTTGCGCGCGGCGAGCCATTCGTCCCGCGACACGATTTTTGGATGTGGAACATTCGTTTCGGTCATGGTGATCTCTCTCAAGGTTCTTTTGTGGCGTTGTTGCGATCAGGACGACTTGCCGCCGCCAGCGCAATGGATGTCATGCATGCTGGACACATCGAGCTTCGCCTCCGATTGTGATTACCCGTAGCGGCTGTCCTGCCTGAGCTCTTCCTCGATCGGCCGCACCTCGATACTCCCAAGGCGCGCCGACGGCCACCGCGACGCCACCTGGATGGCCTCGTTCAGGTCCCTGGCGTCGATTAGGAAGAACCCGCCCAGCTGCTCCTTGGTCTCGGCGAAGGGGCCGTCGGTCACCGACTGCTTGCCGCTTCGAACCCGCACGGTGGTGGCGGTCTGAACGCTTTGGAGTGCATGCGTGACGATCAAGTGACCGCTCCTGCGCAGGGCCTCGACATAGGCCAGAGTCTCGCTCCTGAGGGCGTCCCACTCGCTCTGGGACAGGGCGTTGAGCTTCTTCTCTTCCTCGTAGGCCAGGCACAGGTACTTCATTGCATGCTCCAGGTCGGTGGTCAGGGTCCGGGTACTGACTAGTCGTTTGGCGGGGCCTCAAATCGACACCCGTCGTTAAGTCCTTGCTTCGCTTAGGCGCGCTTGCGCCGGCCAACTGTCGGCGGCCGCACCTCGACGTTGCCTACTTGCGCCGGCGGGGTCTTCGCGACGAATTGGATGGCTTCATTCAGGTCCTTGGCCTCAATGAGATAAAACCCGGCCAGCTGTCCTGGGTTCCGGCGAAAGGGCCGTCGGTGATGGCGACCTCGCCGTTACGGACCCGCACGGTGGCGGCGGTCTGGACAGGCTGGACGGGCTTCCGGGGTCAGCCAGTGGCCGGTCGTACGCATTCCCTCGTCGTACGCCACGCGCTCCGCTGAGTGCCACACCAGCAATCGGATCGACAGCAACACGCACGAGAGATCACCACCAGCGAAGCCGCAACGACGGCTCCGACGAACAACCAATAGTGTAGCCCGGATGAAGCGAAGCGGGATCCGGGAACAGGGTGGCCGGTTCTTGGGATCCACTGCGCTCCACCCGCTGCAACCACGGCCAGATCTGTTGAAGTCGTTCGGCATACGATTGCTTGCGAAAGAACCCACGCGGTCGCGTGCGTTGCCGGCAAGCCGATCCTTGGCGCTACGTTGCTCATCCCGAACCTGCGGCCTACCCACCCACCGCCGGACGTTCTGGAAGAGACGGAACAAGGGGCCTCCTCGCGCGGCCAGTCGAGGGGTAGCTTGGGGTATGCCGGTGCAGGAAGCAGCGTTCGGGGTCGGCCGTCAAGATCGTCACCCGGCCATCGCCATTGGCCAGGCTCGTGACACCGAGCGGCGAGCCGTTGGGTTCCAGGGATAGGTATCCGTGGCCCGGCCGTGGTGATCGACGTAGCGTCACGGGGCGTCGATCGAGTGCCGCGACGGTTCATGCTCCTTCATCATGCCGGGCAAAGGACCTAAAATGTGGATGCATGAGGAAACAGCGACCTACGTTGATCCCAGAGGCACCGTGGCGGCCGACACCCGCGCAACTGGCGGCAGCCCGCGATCGTTGCATGGTACCGGACGTGATCGACGCCGGACTGCGGGTGCTGTTCGTAGGAATTAACCCAGGCCTTTACTCGGGTGCGATTGGCCATCATTTTGGGCGGCCCGGCAACCGATTCTGGCCGGCACTGTATGCCGGCGGCTTCACTCCGCGCGTTCTGTCGCCGTTCGAGGAAACGCGGTTGCTCGAATTCAGAGTCGGTCTGACCAATCTCGTCAACCGCGCCACGGCGATGGCCGGAGAATTGACGCCCGAGGAGCTTCAGCGTGGGGCTCGGCTGCTCGAGCGTAAGGTGAGACGCTTTGGTCCGAGTTTCGTCGCCTTTCTTGGGCTTACCTCATATCGAACGGCGTTAGCCCGGCCGAAGGCGGTGCTCGGCCTTCAGCCGGAGCTCTTGGCGGCCGCGACGGTCTGGCTGCTGCCCAATCCCAGCGGCATCAACGCCCATCACCAACCGGCGGACTTGGCTCGGCTATTTCGAGCTTTGCGCAATGCGGTTGGCAACTGACGTGCCGCTCAAGTTATCTGTGACACGCGGCAACATTCTGGTTGGCATATCCGGATGGAGTTATGCCCCGTGGCGAGGCAACTTCTTTCCCAACGGCTTGCCGCAGAAGCTAGAACTGGCCTTTGCTGCCCGGCGCTTCGGGGCCCTCGAAGTGAACGGCACATTTTATTCGCTGCAGCGACCGTCAACGTTCACGAGCTGGTACCATCAGGCGCCGCCCGGATTCATCTTTGCCCTCAAGGGTGGGCGGTTTATCACCCACATGCGGAAGCTCCGTGAACCGCTTGCCCCACTCGCCAACTTCTTCGCTTCGGGGCCGTTGTGTCTGCGGGAAAAGCTCGGGCCGATTCTTTGGCAGTTTCCGCCACAGTTTCACTTCAACGCGGACCGCTTCCGGGTCTTTTTTGATCTGCTGCCACGTGACACGATCGAGGTGGCTCGCTTGGCACGAAAGCATGATGATCGGATCAAAGGCCGCGTCTTTCTTGAGGCGGATGTCTGCAGGCCCGTTCGTCACGCGGTCGAGTTTCGCCACGACAGTTTTCTTAACGATCGTTTTCTTTCAATGCTGCGCGATTACGGGATTTCGTTGGTGGTAGCCGACGTGGCCGGCCGCTTTCCAACGGCACACGACGTAACCGCCGACTTCGTGTACGTCCGGCTCCACGGTTCACGCCGTCTGTATGTTAGCGGTTATACACCGCGGGAGATCGAGGCTTGGGCGAGGCGGATCGAGACCTGGCGCGAGGGTGCAGAGCCCGAAGACGTCCGGCGGATCGGCACGCCCAGCCCACGCCAGGCCCGCGGCCGCGATGTCTACGTTTTCTTCGACAATACTGACGTGAAACTTCGCGCCCCGATTGACGCCCGCCGGATGGCCGACCGTCTCGGCGTCGGATCAGGAGAATCGAACAGAGCCACGCTGCGGCAGCTTGGTGTGAAATCAGCTTAGTATCGCAAATAAGAAATGACCACCCCAACCCTTATACAACGCTTGGGCCCAGATTCACAGGGCGGAATCAGGGACATCACGGCCTACCCCACCCACCGCCGGGCGTTCTGGAAGAGACGGAACCACGGGCCGTCCTCGTGCGGCCAGTCGCCGGGTAGCCAGGAGTATTGCCGGCGCAGGAAGCAGCGCTCGGGGTGCGGCATCAGGATCGTCACCCGGCCATCGGCATTGGTCAGGCCCGTGATGCCGAGCGGCGAGCCGTTGGGGTTCCGGGGATAGCTATCCGTGGGCCGGCCATGGTGATCGACGTAGCGGATCGTTACGAGCCCTCGCTCGAGTGCCGCCTCGGCGCCCCGCGGATCGGAGAACGCCGCGCGGCCCTCACCGTGGGCGACGACGATGGGGAGCTTCGACCCCGCCATCCCCGCAAACAGCACCGAGGGCGAGGGGAGGACCTCGACCATGACGAGACGGGCTTCGAACTGCTCCGAGGTGTTGCGGGCGAAGCGCGGCCAGCCTGCGGCACCGGGGATCAGCTCGGTCAACTGTGAGAGCATCTGGCAGCCGTTGCAGACACCGAGGACGAAGCCGTCCGTGCGCCCCAGGAAGCGCGCGAACGCCTCTCGGGCGCGCTCGTGGTAGAGGATGGACTTGGCCCAGCCGCTGCCGGCCCCGAGCACATCGCCGTAAGAGAAGCCACCGCAGGCAGCGAGGCCGCGGAAGACCAAGAGATCGACGCGGCCCTCGATGACATCGCTCATGTGTACGTCCACCGACTCGAAACCGGCGCGCTCGAAGGCCGCGGCCATCTCGATATGACCGTTCACGCCCTGCTCGCGGAGGATCGCGACCAGAGGCCGCGCCAGGCCGGTGATGGCTGGTGCGCCCTGGTTCTCGCCGCGGTCGTAACCGTAGGGGCGGACCCCCGTGTCCGCCCCCGCCCC
>JALZID010000102.1 GCA_030860485.1 Pseudomonadota bacterium
AAGGCCAAACTCACTACCAGAAAGGCTTACGGTTTTCGGACCTATCATGGGCTGGAAGTCGCTTTGTATCATGCACTTGGCGCTCTACCGGAACCAAAGTTCACCCACAGATTTTCCTGAGGAGGGCCCTTTTTAAGACAGACGAGGCAGTACCATGAGCTGGGTATGCCCGGGGGAGAGATGACTCATTGCATGGGACTGATTCTGGGGATCTACCGCTACGAGCATGAGTCGAAGTCGGAATTCAGGGAATGGTCTGTTGACATTCCGCTCGAATGCGCTGGCGATCGGCTGCGTGAGTGGCGGGAGCGAGGCCAAGGTCTGGCCTTCGCCGAGGCAATGGATGAGTCCATCCAAAAGCGTTGCCGGAACTGGGCCAGATACCTCCTTCGAGCGGGAGGTCGACCCTAGCCATGGAGGCGGACGGCGCAAGAAAGCGCGGCGCTCCTCAAGGCATTGCGTCGGCAGGACGCTGCCCGACGCAAGCACGCTATACCGTAAAGCAAGGGCAATACCTCGCGTTCATCTACTACTACACGAAGATCCACGGGCGTTCGCCGTCCGAGGCAGATATGCAGAGTTTTTTCAAGGTATCGCCTCCTGCAGTACATCAGATGGTCCTGAGCTTGGAGAGGCTGGGGTTCATCGAGAGGACACCCGGTCAAGCCAGGTCACTCAAGCTGCTGCTGAACCGCGAGCAACTGCCGGACCTGATGTGAGTGCGTGACGATTCTCTCCGGACGACGGACCGGTTTGGAACCATCACGATGATAACTAAACTAGAATATTCTTAGCGTCCTCCTCTGAATGGAGCTCTACGCGCAATCGGTGGATATGCTACTGGCAAGGATCGCGACCCTCCTAAGGCCCGCGCAGCATCGGCACCAACCGAGAAATTGCTATTGCGAAACCGCATTTTTTCTTGACTGTTCAGCTCGGCTTGCGCCGCGATTTTCTGGGTGCGGTCGACCGGGTAGCCGGGGGCTTCGCGTCGCCCGCCGGTCTCGCGCCCTTACTACCGGGGACCGACTCGGCACTCCGCCGTTCGCCCGTCACGCCGGGGGCCGCCGACACGGGGTCGGCTGCATACGGCGCGTGTCGCCCATTCCCGAGGAGGTACGGCGCGAGCTCTGGGAGGAGCAATATCGGCGCGCCGGGCAGCAGCCCGGGCACAGGAACGGCGAGGCCGGGCCGCCGCCCGAGGGGAACCCGCCCGCAGTCGCCGGACAGCACCCATCGCCGCCGCTATCGAAGATCACGCTGGCCGAGCGGCTGAAGTATGTCTTTCTCTCCGAGCGGGCGCGGGTGGAGGCGGTGGTGCACCAGCGCCAGCCGGGGCTGATCGAGGCACTGGTAAAGAACGCGATCCATGTGAAGCAGGTCAATCCCGATCTCGCCCGTACCCTGTTCCAGCTCATGGTCCCGATAGGCTTCAAGGCGGCGGCCCGCGACACCGAGCGCCTGGTGCTGCTGGTGGACGGCTATACCGCTAACCTGCCGTGGGAGATGCTGCAGGCGGACGACGAGCCGATGGTGCTGAAGACCGCAGTGGTGCGGCAACTGGTGTCCACCCGCTTCCGCAGCTCGGTGCGCAGCACCACCAACAAGACCGCCTGCATCATCGTCGATCCCTCGACGGAGGGCTTTCGCGAGCACTTTGGCAGGCCGGGCGGCTTGCCGCTGCCCCGGCTACCCGGTGCCGTGCAGGAAGGCACCGCGGTGCGCGAGATCCTCACCACCGCGAAATATGAGGTCGAGCTCGCGCCGTCCGATTCCGCCGCCCTGGATGTGATCGCCAAGCTCTTCAAACATCCCTATCGCATCCTGATGATCGCCGCCCATGGCGAGCTCGAGTTCTGCACCCGCGACGGCAGCCCACGCAGCGGCGTCGTACCTCTCCGATGGCGTTTTGCTCACCGCCGCCGAGGTGGGGCAGATGGAGGTAGTCCCCGATCTGGTGTTCCTCAACTGCTGCCACCTCGGCAAGGTGGATGCGGTGCCCGCCTACAACCGGCTCGCCTACAGCGTGGCCCGGGAGTTGATCGAGATCGGAGTGCGCTGCGTGGTGGCGGCGGGCTGGAAGGTGAACGATCAGGCGGCGCGCACGTTCGCGGAGTCGTTCTTCAACGCCTTCGTCGGCGAAGGCAAAGCTTTCGGCCCCGCCGTGCACTCGGCACGCAAGGCGACCTACTACGGCCACGCCGGCTGCAATACCTGGGGCGCCTATCAGGCCTATGGTGACCCGAGCTTCAGATTGGAACCCGGCCGGGACGGGACCGAGCCCGTCGCAACCACGCCGGTATCGCCACGGGAGCTGGTCGCAGGCCTCGGGAGGCTACGGGCCGATGCGCAGCACGACGAAATACGGGATCTCAAAAAGGCCACGCGGCAGGTGAATGAACGCCTTCGGTTGGCACCGCCGGAATGGGCGGACCTGCCCGAGGTGCAAAGGCGATCGAGCAACTCGCCAACCTCGAGGCGCGTGCGGGCGAAAAGCAAGGCGGCGCGGAGGGACTCTGGCTCATCGAGCGAGCCATCGACAGGCTCGAGGGACTGCTCTCCTGCACCCGGGAATCGACGCCCAAAGCGGAGGCTGCGGCCGCGGAGACGCCTCTCGGCGCCAAGGGTCGGACCAACGCCGAGCGCTGGTCCTTGTTGGGTAGCGCGTGGAAACGAAAAGCGGCCGTGCTTGCCGGGACGTCTTCTCCCGACTGGGGAGCCGTCAAGGAGGCCCTCGAACAGAGCCGCAACGCGTACCAGGGGGATTTGGCTCTGCGAGCGGGGCAGATCTCGAGCCATACCCGGTGCTGAACTGGCTTCAACTGAACGGCCTCTTGGGCGACTTCGATCCCGACACGAAGAATCAATTCATCCAGTTGGCCGAATATGCCGCGAAGCGCGCCCGGCAGCGTTTCGCCGGATCCTACGACTTCTTCGACGCCGTCATGCCGGCGCATGCAGAGCTGGCGATCCGGATGATTGAGCGCACGCTCGCAGCGTCCGCAGACACACTCACGAAGGCGTACCACGACGCGGTAGCCGACGTGCCCAGCAATGCACGGCAATTCGATTCGGTGGTCCATGAACTTCAATTGCTGGCACGTTTCTACACACTGCGAGGTTCGCGGGATGATCTGCACTCCGCCGCCGCACTTCTGGAAGTGGCGCACAAGCTCGACCCGCAGAGCGCTCAACGTCCCGAGGGCCTCGTCGTTCCACTACGCCTTGGCAGCCTGCAGGATCGCCTGTGTCGGCACGCCGACCACGCCGTCGCCGAACCAGCGGTCCTTGTTGTTCGCGCGATATCCTTCCCAGAGCGCCGCAACGAAATAATCTTGCTCCTGGGCGCCACCGCTGTCCTGGAACCCCGGCCGCGGCAGCAATTGCAGCGCGCCGGGAAATCCGGCGACGACGTCGAGCACCCCCTGCCGCGCCAGGTTGCGCACCACGTCGGACTTGCCGAGCAGTGTCTCCACCATCCCGTGCGAGCCGTTGTTGGGCGTGCCGAGCATCACGAAGCGTCCCCCGGATCGGGCGATGACGTCCTTCCAGATCTCGGGACGCCCCGCGATCATGGCGCGCACCACCAGCCCGCCGGTGCTGTGGGCCAAAAGGCGCACGGGCGGCTCGGGTTCTCCTCGAGCGCCTTGCGCACCACCTCTGCCAGTCTGTCCGCGGTGTCCTGGATCGGTCGGCGCCAGTCATAGGGGAAACGGATCACCGTATGGCTTGCTTCCAGGCGTTCGGCGAGGTCGCCATAGAACGTCTCGAACAGAGCTGCCTCGCGCACCTTCGGGGCATCGAGGCGGATCGGATCCAGCCCGCCCCCCAGGACGTTGGGAGGGCCGAACCACACCCTTTCGCCGTCACCGGGTTTTTGTGCGTCGCTGCGCACTTCCAGATGCGAGGCCATGATGCCGGGCAGCAGGATCACCACCGGCCGGCTGTCGGGTGTCACTACGCCCCGTGTGGCGGCACGCGCGCGCAGCTCGATCGGCTGCGACTCGCGTCCTTCCTCCAAGAGGCTGAATGCAGGCAGATCCCGGGGCGCATCCACCGTGAGCCAATCGCGCAAGGCACTGCGGGTGACGCGGTTATCGAAATAGGTCAAGTGATGGACCGACTCGCCGCGGTCGTATAGGTAGCGGGTGTCCCGGGGACGCGCCAGCCCGGCGAACATGGAGGCGGTATCGACCACCAGATCGTTGTCCGCCTTGTCGAAGAACATCCAGTCTGTAAACATGACGGGGATGCGCTTCTGCAGGCTCGCCCCCTTCGATGTCGCCCGCGATCACCGCCATCTCGACGCGCGGCCCGCGGCGTGCACGCGCCAACAGCATCCCCATCGGCGCATCGGTGAGCATGGCCTCGATACCGGGCACAAGCTCCGGGTCGACTCGCTTGTCGGCGATCTCGAGGACGATGCGCTTGAACGCGGACGAAACGGCGCTTCCCGCCGGGCCGGTCAGCGCGCCCGCCAACTTGACCGTAAGCGACAGCAAGCCCGAGAGAAACACTTC
The DNA here is from genome assembly GCA_030860485.1 of Pseudomonadota bacterium. NCBI lineage: Bacteria > Pseudomonadati > Pseudomonadota > Pseudomonadota bacterium. The sequence goes on from JALZID010000102.1 coordinate 4,521, forward strand.
GAGGTTGTCCGAGAGCAGGGTGGTGCCGCGGGCGGGGCACGCCACGCGCACGTAGCGTTCGATCTGGAATCGCTTGTCGTCGAGCAACCCGCGGAGCTCACGGAGCTTGCGCTGCTCTTCCGCTGCGACCTTCTCCCGCACGCGCCTCTGCCACTCCGACTCGTCCTTGCCGACCGGCACGACGCGCCGGTAGGCATCGATAGCCGCATCATCCAGCGCGCCGAGGCACAAGAGGTCGCCGACCAGCCCGCCGCGGGAATGCGTGACGAGCGACAGTCTCGCCCCGGCCGGCAGGGTGTGGGCAAGTGACAGGGCGTTATCGATCGGGCTCTCGGAAAACGTGCGGTGCTCGAAGCCGAAAACCCGCTCGCCGAACTGCCGGGTGAGCGACTCCCAGTCCGTGGAAGCTCGCAGATCGTTGAAGGCGGCGAGGGTGTGGGAGCCGGTGCCGTGGATCAAGATGAGCAGCGGTCCCGCCTGCACCGCCTCGGTGAGGCGCGGATCGTCCGCTCTGCACCGGTCAGAGCCCGCCAGCTCACCGCCGTGCCAGAGATACAGCCTCGGCTGACCGGCGAGTTGCGACTCGATGGCCCACATGAGGGCCTGGGCGCCGAGCGCGGAGGCGCCCAGCTCTGCGTCGATCGTCTCGGCCGCCTTCTCCCCCAACCATTCGATCGCGCGTTGCTTTGCCTGGGCCAGCGCTAGGTCGATGATGGCGTCCCGGTCGAGACGCAGTACCGAGACCTTCTGCCAGACCCAGTCCCCCAGCCCGTGCGAGGCGGCCTCGCGGTCCCGAAACCGCGAAAGATCGATCTGCCCGTCCTTCACCGCTTCCGGGTAGAGCCGCGCGAGCTCCTCCTGCAGCCGATCGCTGCGCATGAAGATGGTGGTGCCGTCCCCGGCCTCCAGCGCCAAGAGCTTGCGGTCGTCCTCGATCGTACGCGTGTCCGGCGCGTCACCGCGACCGATCGCCGCCAGCGTGTAGCTCTCCTCCACCACGACGTTGGCGAGGAAGGGTTCCGGCCCGCCCCCGACGCCGCGGCTGGCGGCCTGCAGCACCGCCGGCAGCGGTTTCTCGGCGTCGGCCAGGTCCCCGGCATCGGCACGGACCGGGATCAGCAGGACGGGTTTTTTCTCGGTGGGGTCGGGCATGGGGGGACTCCGGGGTTGATCGTGATGATCGAGTGAGGGATGCTTGCGAGGCAGTGCGCGCGCTACTCGAATATCTTGAACCGCCGTGCGCCCCGTGAACCCAGGATCTGCGGCGCCTGGGGCAGGCGCGTCGAAGGCAGGTAATCGCGAATAGCGGCGAACCACTTTTCGTAGCTGGCCCCGGCGGGCAAGCTCTTGAGTGTCTTCAGCGCGTAGTAGGTGAAAGCGCCGTTGGGCCGGTTCTGGAAACTGGTATCCCAGCTATACTCGGTATCTTTGCACCCGGCGAGGAGCAGATCGCCGCCCGTGCGCGCCAACCCGCCGGAGAGGACAGGGGCCGAGTGAAATTACGTGGCAACTGGCTCGCGGGCATCCAGACGGCCGGCGGAAGAAAGCGCGCGCGGGGCATGCCGGGATCGATGTCGCTCTCATCGCCGCGGGTCACCGAGCCGGAGTGGCAACTGTCCGAGATCAGCAGGATGCGCACGCCTCGTGCGCGATTTGCGAAGAGCGCATGGAGGTCATCGTCGAGCAGCGGGCCGTTGCCGGCGAGATCGTGGGGACAGAGTGCCTCGTCGCGGGTCGGGTTCGTCGCCGGAGGCATCCAGGCAAGGCATTCCAGGACCTCGCTTCCGAGCTCCGCCCGCGCAGCCAGCAGGAGAAGAAGAGTGTGTTCTGGGCCGTCTCCCTTAACGATGCCATCGACCGCGAGACCGTCGAGGTGTTTCGATCGACGGAGATGCTTAAGCGCAAGGAGCGCGAAGCAAAGACCGCCGATGAAACCGCCCTCATCGGCGAAGAGAAGGTTCGCCTGCGTCGGTACATGGACGAGCTTCGGCGTCTGCTGAAGGCGGCGTGCCTCTCGGGCAGCGTCTACTTCCGCGGCAATGACCGCAGCCCCGGCGACCGCGCTGTCGACGTCGGCAAGAGCGCGGCCGAAATCCTCGGCCATGTGTTGCCCGAGGTCTTTGACCGCTTCAAGGAAGCCGCTGCCCGCTCCAACGATGTGAAGAAGGGCGTCGACGCACTGTTCACGGCGGAGAATCTGCGGGGACTCCCTGCCGTGTTCGGTGGGCTCGGACTTCTTCGCGACGAGAGGGGCAGGACCGTCTTTCGCGTGGAGAGCGGACCGCTCGCAGAGGTGCAGAGCCGGATCGAAGAGCGCGCGAACTACGGCGACACGGCCAGCGGGCGCTTCCTCGCCGATGAGTTTGCGAAGGAACCATTCGGGTGGGACTTCGAGGCTGTACGCCTTCTCGTCCTGTCCCTGCTGCGCGCCGGAAAGATCGAGGCGACCAGCAAGGGCCAGACGATCGACTCGGCGACGGGCATCGAGGCCAAGGACACCTTCTCGAACAACAACCTCTTCCGCCAGTCGTCCTTCCGCCCGAAGAGGGGCATCGAGTTCGAGGAGCTCGTGAAGGCTTCGGAGGGGTTTCGCGACACGTTTGGCAGCGAGGTGCGTGAGCTCAACGCTGGGGCGATCGTCGCGGAGCTGCGTCGGGAGATCGCGCACCACGAAGACACCGTCGCGAGCGCGCTGAGGCAGATCATCGCCAACCGCCTGCCCGGCGGGACCGTTCTCGACAGCGCCCTTGGCCAGATGAAGGCGATCCTCCGGGGGTCCGAGGACAACACCATCGCCACGTTCAACGCGTCGCACCGATCGATCAAAGACGCGATCAAGCGCGCCTCGGAGCTGGAGCAAGCACTGACCGAGCCGCGGCTTCGAGATCTCGACCGGGCGCGGCAGGCGCTCGGCACCGCGTGGCCATTTCTGCGGGACGAGGCGGACCTCACCGACGCCCTTCGATCCAAGGCCGTTGCGCTCGAGGATCTGCTGGCGCGCGAGACGTTCTTCCGCGAGCTGCCGACGATTGAGCAGCACACGGGTGCGATCGAGTCCGAATACGAGCAGCGCTACGAGGAAGCCCTGCAGGCGCGCATCACCGCATACACCAACGCCTTCGATCGTCTCGTGAAGACCCCTGGCTGGGGCGACATCGACGAAGACGGCCAGCGCAGGATCGCCGCGCCCTTGGAGCGCGGAAAGTCGAAGGACAAGGAGCGCTTGCCGATCCCGCAGCTCCGCTCCGAGCGCGACGCATGCGAGTCGCGGCTCAGGGCGGCGACCGCCGAAGTGCACAGGCTCATCGAAGGTGAACGCCTCGTGAGCGTGAGTCTCGGGAGCTACTTCGGCGGCGGCATCGAAACCGAAGAGCAGCTCGACGCCGCGCTTGAAGGCATCCGCGAGGAATGCGCGCGGCTTATAGGCTCGGGCAAGAAGGTGATGGTGCAATGAGCGACGTGCCCCAGCGCGAGTCTCTGACCGTTGAGCTCAAGAAGCGCGAACAAGAAGTCCAAGTCGGCTTGTTCCGGGTCTTAGTTCCTTCGGTCGAGCCACGCGCGTATCGCGAAGCCGCGCGGCCGACACAGAAACCGATCGCGGCGGCGCGCGGGGTGTTGGAGCGCCTGGTCGAAGCGGGACTGTTTCGCGCACACGGGCAAGCGCGTGGTCGCACGTACACGCTCAGTGCGTCCGTGTATCGGAAGCTCGGCCAGGATGCGGGCTACGTGCGGCAGGTCGGTTTCGAGCCAATCCAGCAGGAAGAGATGGTGCGCCGATTTGTACGGGAACACGGCAGCGTTCGTCGCGGGGACGTCATCGAGCTGTGTCGGATCGGTGCGCAGCAAGCTAAGCGCCTGCTCGCGCGGCTTGTCGCAACCGGTGCTCTCGAACGCGTAGGCGCAGGCAAGGGGACCCGATACGGACAGGGACCAAATATATGACCGCGACCGTAACTGTTCGGTCGCGACCGAATATACGGTCGCGACCAGCGGCCCGGTGGTTTCCTGGGGCAGTCTTGGAGGTTAACCGCGATGAGTAGTCTGCGTAATGCAACGCAATTGTTACGCAATTCCTGCCCCCTCCGCACAGCATTTTGGCGTGTTTTCACGGGGTTATGGTCTCCTCTGATTGCGTAGATTCGACTCGGCTAGAACCGAATCGCGGAGTCTGGCCTGATGGATAAGGACACACGCAACGCCATCGAACGCGCGACCCAGCGGGCGAGGAAGGTTCTCGAGGACGACTTTGCTTCGCAGCTCGAGGCGACGTTCGACGTGCTGCGTGCTGGCACTGTTGCGGCGAAGGCCGGCCCGCACCTGTCCCCGCGGCAGGTCTTCCAGCGGGACAAGATCGTCGCCACGATCGAGCACAAGCGGGCGGCTGGCATGAGCGGAGCGGAAGCCGTCGCCGACTACATCCGCGACGCCGCGTTCACGACGGTCAACCGTTTCGTCGCGCTCAAGATGCTCGAGGCGCGCGAGCTGGTGCAGGAGTGCATCACCAAGGGCGAGCAGTCGTCGGGCTACCGCGAGTTCTTCGGCCTGGCGCCCGGCGTGGCCCTGCTCCCCGACAGCGCCGGCTATCGCCTCTTCATCGAGAGCCTGTTCGACGAGCTGTCGACGGAGGTAAAGGTCCTCTTCGACCGACGGGATCCGGCGTCGGTGCTCTGGCCGAAGCGCGCGACGTTCGAGGCGCTGCTGGAAGTGCTGAACGCAACGGACTTGTCCGGCGTGTGGGGTGAGGACGAAACCATCGGGTGGGTGTACCAGTTCTTCAACTCGGGCGACGAGCGCAAGAGGATGCGCGACGAAAGCCAGGCACCGCGCAACGGTCGCGAGTTGGCCGTTCGCAACCAGTTCTTTACGCCGGGCTACGTCGTTCAGTACCTCACCGACAACACACTGGGGCGGATCTGGTACGAGATGCGTGTAGGCCAGACGGCGCTCGTCGACCGCTGCGAGTACATGGTGCGCCGGCCCGATGAGACGTATGGGCCGCGGACGAAGAAGGACCCGCGCCAACTCCGGATCCTCGACCCTGCGTGCGGCAGCGGGCACTTCTTGCTCTATGCGTTCGATCTGCTCATCGCGATCTACGAAGAGGCGTACTTCGACGAGCACGCTCCGAATAGCGAAGTGACTGGCCGGACACTTGCGGCCGACTACCCGAACATCCATGCACTGAGGCGGGCACTGCCCGCGCTGGTCCTTGCCCACAATCTTCATGGCGTCGACATCGACCCGCGTTGCGCGCAGATCGCGCAGCTCGCGCTCTGGATGCGCGCACAGCGCGCCTTCCTGGACTTCGGTATTGGCCGTGCCGATCGCCCACTGATTCGCCGCTCGAACATAGTCGTGGCCGAGCCCCTCGTAACAGACGACGGGACGCTCAAGGAGTTCTTGGGGAAGCTCGGCGACGCCGAGCTAGGTCGAGTGTTCACGGACTTGGTTGAGACCCTGAAGCTGGCAGGCGACCTAGGTCTTCTCCTGCGCGTCGAGAATGTCCTCACCTCCCGGCCGGGACTGGGGCAAACGGGAGACCTATTCGCTGAACCAGAAGCGCGCATTCGATCTGCTCTCGAGAAGTTCACTGCAGCATCGAGCGCGGACGGCAACACCAAGCGCCGCCTCTTTGCTGATGACGTGGCAGAAGGCATAGGCCTACTTGAGACGGCAGAGAAGAACTTTGACGTTGTGGTGATGAATCCACCCTTTGGTGAGGCATCACTGTCGGGCGACCCGAGCCTTGTCGCCTCGTATCCAGACTGGAACAACAATTTGCTTTGCGCGTTCGTCGCGAGGGGAGGCGAACTAAATACCGAGAATGGCGTTACAGGCGCGCTGTTTGACCGGACGGCAGTCGTCAAGAGCAGCTACGAGTCGTTTCGTCGCTCGGTCCTACTACCAGACGATCGGATTGGCACGTTTGCCGACCTTGGATGGTCAGTTCTGGATGCGAATGTCGAGGTAGCGGCTTGCGTGCTTGGCAAGAAGCGAGGTGATTCGCCTGCCGCATTCTTTGACGTCAGATCTCATTTACCAGAACAAAAGGCTCAGCACTTGAAAGCACTGGTTAGTGGTGTGTAGACCCTATCGTTGCATAAATGTCGCTTGACTGAGGATCTCAGGCGGCTTGCACGGCTTCGAGGTAATGCAACAACTCCTCTTGGACCGCCGGATTGGCGGACATGCTTAGGGTGAGCTGCCCCTGAGG
>JALZID010000103.1 GCA_030860485.1 Pseudomonadota bacterium
CGGCGATCCGAGTCAGGATCTCCTGCGAGAACGTGCGTCCGCCCATCGTAACCATGCCGCGAGTCTACGACACGGCGGGCGCTGTGTCCAGCACATGTTATGGGCAAGCTACAGCCCGCAGGGAGAGTGGATCTTGAATTAAGGAAGCGCTTTATAACCGAGGCTAGAATGGATGGTCGTGCCGTTGGCATAATCCGAGTCAAAGGCCATCGTCTTCATCAACATGACCACCCCGGCCTTCGAGGCGCGCTTCAGGTTTGCCGGTCCGGTTTCCGCGAGCTTCTGCGCCCGCACCCCTCCAAACTCAAACCCCGTATCACACGGCAGATCGCCGTTGTTCACTGGTGAACCTATTGCGTTAGTCACAAGCCTTCGGTGCCTGCGGAGACCGCGAGCGCTGGTATACCCTCCGCGGAAACCTGGGGGGCGCCAGCAAGACGCGACCACCGTCGCTCGAAGACCGAGCGCGTCGGCAGGCCCCACGCAGTGGGACGTTTCCATCTCGGAAGGGTGGGAAGAACCCAGCGGATCGTGCGCCCGTGAGGATTCTCCAGCACGCTACGCGCGATCTCGCGGGATCCATGTCGGTGAAGGCGGGTCGTAGTCGTAGGGGCACCCCTCGTGGGCGCCCGCCGATGCGACGCGCTCTTGCCCGCGGGGTTCTGTCAGCCCAGGACTTTGAGTATATTACGCCGCTGTGTTCATCCGACCGAGGAAGTGAGGTAGTCATTGGCCCTTCAGATCTCCGAGCGCGCGCTTGCGATCAAACCCTCCGCGACCCTGACCGTCGCGGCGCGTGCCCTGGCGCTCAAGGCCGCCGGCAAGGATATCGTGAGCCTGGCGGCGGGTGAGCCGGACTTCGACACCCCGGAGCACATCAAGGCGGCGGCCGTCCGCGCCCTGGCCGAGGGATTTACCAAGTACACCGCAGTCGAGGGTACGCCCAGCCTCAGGCGTGCGGTGGTCGAGAAGCTCTGGCGCGAGAACGGTCTCGAATACGCCGCGGACCAGGTCCTCGTGTCTTGCGGTTGCAAACACAGTTTTTACAACCTGGTGATGGCCCTGCTCAACCCCGGCGACGAGGCCATCATCCCCGCGCCCTATTGGACCTCTTACCCGGACATAGTAGCGCTCACCGGGGCCCAGCCCGTCGTCATCGACACCGGGATCGACGACCGCTTCAAGATCACGCCCGCCAAACTTGCGTCCGGGATCACCCCGAGGACCCGACTCTTGGTCCTGAACAGTCCCTCGAATCCGACCGGGGAGTACTACTCGCGCGCCGAGTTGGTGGGCCTCGCCGAGGTCCTCTTGCCCCATCCGCAGGTGGTCATCGCCTCGGACGACATGTACGAGCACATCCTGTGGCACCGAGAGCCTTTCGCGAACATCCTGAACGCCTGTCCCGCGCTCTACGGCCGCACGGTCATATTGAACGGCGTCTCCAAGGCCTACGCCATGACCGGCTGGCGGATAGGTTACGCGGCGGGGCCAAAATCCCTCATCCAGGCCATGGCCGTTCTCCAGTCCCAGAGCACCTCGAACCCGACCTCGATCGCCCAGGTCGCGGCAGAGGTCGCACTCAGCGGGGACCAGTCCCTGGTGCGCGAGCGCTGCCGGATCTTCAAAGACCGGCACGACTTCGTGCACCGTCGCCTGAACGAGATGAAGGGGGTGCGCGCCCTACCGGCCCAGGGGACCTTCTATAGCTTCCCGAATATGCAGGAGGCCATCGAGCGCATGGCGGACGTGGACGACGATGTCGGGCTTGCCGAGCGCCTCCTCGAGCGATCCGAGGTCGCCGTCGTGCCCGGCACGGCCTTCGGGGCGCCGGGCTGTGTGCGGGTGTCCTTCGCGACCAGCAGGGAGAATCTCACCAAGGCCCTGGACCGGCTGGAAACGTTCTTCGGACGACGGTGACGCGCACGCCGGCCCAGTCCCCGGTCTGCTCGCCCATGATGCCGGCATCCGCGCCCATGGCGGAAGACCGGGCGTACCAAGACCGGATCCTGCAGGGCGTCTCCCGCACCTTCGCCCTGACCATCCCCGTGTTGCCCCTGGGCCTCTGCGAGGTCGTGGGAAATGCCTATCTCCTGTGCCGGATCGCCGATACCGTCGAGGACGACGCGGGGCTGTCGGCGGCGCGGCAGCGCGACTTCTCCGAGCGCTTCGTGCGCGTCGTCGAGGGCACGGAGTGCGCCGAGCGGTTCTCGGGGGACCTGCATCCGCTGCTCGCCCCCGATGCCCTCGATGCCGAGCGGAACCTCATCCTCAACGTCCCCAAGGTCATCCGCATCACGCACGGCTTCAACGCCAATCAGAGGCGTGCCCTGGCGCGCTGCGTGCGCATCATGGCCAAGGGCATGGCCGACTATCAGATGCGCGAGAGCCTGGATGGTCTGCCGGACCTCCCGGCCATGGACGAGTACTGTTACTTCGTCGCCGGGGTCGTGGGTGAGATGCTGACCGAGCTTTTCTGCGACTACTCCGCAGAGATTGCAGCCCACCGCGACCGCCTCATGCCGCTCGCCGTGTCCTTCGGCCAGGGGTTGCAGATGACCAACATCCTCAAGGACATCTGGGAGGACCGTAGGCACGGGGCCTGCTGGCTGCCGCGCGATCTTTTTCTCGCCAAGGGCGTGCGGCTTCGAGACCTCGAACCCGGGAGGGACGATCCTGGGTTTTTCGAGGGCCTGTCCGAGCTGATCGGGATCGCCCGCAGGCACCTGGACGATGCCCTTTCGTACACCCTGCTCATCCCGGTGCGCGACACCGGCATACGCCGGTTCTGCCTGTGGGCCATCGGCATGGCGATCCTGACGCTCAGGAAGATCAGCCGCCATCGCGACTTCACGACCGGGCGCGAGGTCAAGATCAGCCGCAGGAGCGTGTGGGCCACCGTTGCCGTCGGTAATGCCCTGGTGCGCCACGACGGGCTCCTGCGGCTCGCCGCGCAGCTCGCCTCCAAGGGTTTACCGATCAATCACTTTCATGACAAGCTCACCAAGGGAGGTGCGGATCGGCTGCCCGCCCGGGGAGCGTGAGCAGGCGAGTTGCGCGAAGCGAGATAGGGGAGGACGCGATGTCGAGACATCTAAAGACAGCGGTTCGGGGCAGCGGGCCCATGGCAGTGCCGGTCGCCCGGCTCGGGCGGGAGGCGCTCGAGGCGGCCGTCGCGCGCGCGGGCGAGGCGCTCCTCGACGACCAGCAACCGGACGGGCACTGGGTCTATGAGCTGGAGGCCGACTGCACCATCCCGGCCGAGTACATCCTCATGATGCACTTCATGGACGAGATCGACCGGCCCCTCGAGACCCGCATCGCCGTGTACCTGCGCCGGCACCAGGCCGGGCACGGCGGTTGGCCCTTGTTCGAGGGCGGGGACTTCGACATGAGCTGCACGGTCAAGGCGTACTATGCCTTGAAGCTTGCCGGGGACTCGCCCGAAGAGCAGCACATGGCCCGTGCCCGCGAGGCCGTCCTGTCGCGCGGGGGGGCCGCAGAGAGCAATGTCTTCACGCGCATCGCCCTCGCCCTTTTTGCCCAGGTCCCGTGGCGTGCCGTGCCCTTCATCCCGGTCGAGATCATGTTCCTCCCGCGCGGCTTCTTCTTCCATCTGAGCAAGGTCTCCTACTGGTCCCGGACCGTGATGGTGCCGCTCTTCATCCTCGTGAGCCTCAAGCCGCGCGCCGCCAACCCGCGCGCGATCGGCATCGCGGAGCTGTTCGTGACGCCGCCCGAGGAAGAGCAGCATTATTTCCATACGAAGGCACGCCTGGGGCGCGTCTTCTTCGCGATCGACCGCGTGTTCCGCCCTATCGAGCCGCTCATCCCGGCATTCGTCCGCAAGCGCGCGATCGGGCGCGCCGAGCGCTGGTTCACGGCGCGGCTGAATGGCACCGACGGGCTCGGTGGGATCTTCCCGGCCATGGTCAACGCCTACGAATCCCTGGCGCTCCTCGGCTATCCCGCCGATCACCCGTATCGTCGCGAGGCCCGCGAGGCGATCCAAAAGCTCCTGGTGGTGCGCGAGGACTCGACCTATTGTCAGCCCTGCGTCTCGCCGGTCTGGGACACGGCCATCGCCTGCCAGGCGCTCATCGCGGCCGCCGGGGGCGCGATGACACAAGCCGTGCGGCGCGGGCTCGACTGGCTCAAGGACCGCCAGCTCGGCGATGAGCCCGGCGACTGGCGCGATTCCCGCCCCGATCTCAAGGGCGGCGGCTGGGCGTTCCAGTATGCCAATGCGTACTACCCGGACCTCGACGACACCTCGATGGTCGGTTGGGCCATGTGCCTGGCCGATCGCCAGCGCTACGCCTGGTCCATCCATGCCGCGGCCGAGTGGATCTTCGGCATGCGCTCGAAGAACGGCGGCTATGGCTCCTTCGATGCCGACAACACCCACTACCACCTCAACCACATCCCCTTCGCCGATCACGGCGCCCTGCTCGACCCACCCACGGAGGACGTGACCGGCCGCTGCATCGCGTTTCTCACCCTCGCGGGCGATGCGCGCCACCGCCCCGCGTTGCGCGAGGCGGTGGCCTATCTCCAAGCGGTGCAGGAGGCCGACGGCTCCTGGTTCGGGCGCTGGGGCACGAACTACCTCTACGGGACCTGGTCGGTCCTCGCCGCCCTGGAGATAGCGGGCGAGGACCCGACAGAGGCCTACATCCGCCGCGCCGTCGCATGGCTCATGGCACAGCAGCAACCCGACGGCGGCTGGGGCGAGGGCAACGACAGCTATCACCCGGAGAAGCGCGGCACGCCCCACCCGAGCACCGCGTTCCAAACCGCCTGGGCGCTACTCGGGCTTATGGCCGCCGGTGAGGTCGGATCGGAGGCCGTCCGTCGCGGCATCGACCACCTCCTCTCCCGCCAAGGCCCTGACGGCCTCTGGCACGACCCCGGTTTCACCGCCCCTGGCTTCCCGCGGGTCTTCTATCTCAAATACCACGGCTATACCCGGTATTTCCCGCTCTGGGCGCTCGCCGACTATCGGAACCGCACAGTGCCTCGAGGCCCTTGATCCGCCAGGGGCCGGGTCGAGAAACGACACCATTCTTCGACTCGGATCCCCTGAATTCGCCGGTTTCTTAGGCCGCGAGATGTCCATGCGTCGTCCGAAAGAGCCGCACGGCAGTCGAAGTGATCCATCACCCGGTCAAGATGGCGATACCGGGCGGTGTCACATCCCTGTACTTGCATGCCGACATTCCCTGCCGAAATGCCGTGCTAATCCTCTCCCTCGGGGACACGTGCTACCTTTTCTCCCGCTCCCTCCGAGAGAGGCTATCGCCTTTTCTCCCTCTCCACCGGGGAGTGGGGGGGTGAGGGGATCAGAATCAATGAAAGTGTGTGATTTTATTCCGTGATCGCATGAGCGCTGCATTCACCCGCGCGCTGCTCGATGGCGCCTCTGCCCCCTATCGCTCCGCCGGGCGTTTCGCCTGGTACTTCGCGCGAGGAAAGCTCAATGGCGACCCCGCTTTTCTCGGCCTCTTGGAACGGGGTCTGATCCCCGACGACGCGCGCATTCTCGATCTCGGCTGCGGCCAGGGCTTGCTGGCCGCATGGCTCCTCGAGGCGCGCGCCTTATTCGACGCGGGCCATTGGCCGGCGCACTGGCCACCGGCGCCGAAACCGCTGGCGTATCGGGGTATCGAGTTGATGCCGCGCGAGGTGCGCCGCGCCAGACGGGCACTCGGCGGGCGGGCGGAGCTGGTCCGGGGCGACATCCGCACGACCGACTTCGGTAAGCCGAATACCGTCGTGATCCTGGACGTGCTGCACTACATCGACTACGCTGCCCAGGAGAATGTGCTGGCGCGCGTGCGCGATGCACTGGCACCCACAGGGATGCTCTTGCTGCGGGTGGGAAACGCCGACGGCGGCCTTCCGTTCCGGATCTCCAACTGGGTCGATCACCTCGTCGCCTTCACCCGCGGCCATCGGTTTCCCACATTTTACTGCCGCTCCCTGCAAGACTGGCAATCGTCGCTCTGCCGCCTCGGCTTCACGGTCGCGTCGGTGCCGATGAGTCGCGGTACGCCGTTCGCGAACGTGTTGCTCGTCGCTAGCCTAATGGGCCGCGTCGGTTGAACGCCCCGACATGAGCCCGGATCCCCAACTGGTCCGGGCCTGCATGCTCAGCGGTAGCCGGTGGCCTCAGGATCCACCGTAATGCGGATCAGCACGTCTGGAACACCTCCAAGGTGCGCCGGCGAAAAGGTAAGCTCGCCCTCCTTCTTGTACAAGGCCTCCAGGCGGTGCGTATCGCCTCCAAAGAAGAATGGGATGAACTGCTTACCGGTGATATGGCTATCCGTATCGTCAGGTCGTCCTATCAAGTCCTCGACCTCTCGTAGCCCCATGCCGATCTGGAGCTTGGCGAACTTGCTATTCGGGGCCGGTGTACCGATGATCTCTCCGTCGAACGATCCGTCCCGAGACTTCACTATACGCGCGCCAGGCGAAGATGGCGACGGTGAATCGGATGTCTCGCTGGCCTAAGGAGCGCTCGTGTCGGCTTGCTGGTGGGACGCGCAGCCGAACAATACGGAAACCAAGATCGCGGTGGGCAGCAGCATTTTTATACGCATATCATCCTCCATAGCCGAACCTGCCGTGAACGTGACCGACTGCGCTAGAGTACTTGCATAATGAAATACGATGCAAATGAGTCAAGTTTATCTGATGGCGAGTTGTGCCTCCTGGCAGGCCTGGTCGATGAGGGTTTGAAGCCTCTCGAAGGCAGCGCGGATAGGGGAGTG
>JALZID010000104.1 GCA_030860485.1 Pseudomonadota bacterium
GATCGAATCGCCACGCTCGTTGGTGACGAACACCCGGTGGGTCGGCTCGGCCCACACCGGACCGGCCGCCAGGGCCAGGATCAGCAGGATTTCATTCCTCATGCGTTTCCCCGCACAGTTTGTGAAAGAACTTAGCCAAACGTATTTCAAGTACCCTAGACAAGATCGCGCTCCCTCCGGGACGTCACCGAGAAACTCCCTCCCCTGTCCGTGCTTTTTGCGGACGGGGGAGCAACCGTGTTTCTTGTCAAGCGATTTTGGCGGTCCAGGGTGAGTTGGACTTAAGCATGGCGTTCATGATGCTCAGCAACTTGCGCATGCAGGCGACGATGACTACCTTGGCGGGTTTCCCGGCCGCCTTCAGGTGGTCAGAGAAGGCCTTGATCGCGGCGTTCCAGCGGATGGCGGTGACCGTCGACATGTACAAGACGCTTCGCACCTCGGCACGCCCGCCCCAGATGCGGCGCTTGCCGCGGTGTTGTCCACTGTCGTTGGCGAGTGGTGCAACACCGGCCAATGCCGCGATGGCCTTGCGGTCCAGGGTGCCCAGTTCCGGCAGTTGGGCGAGCAGGGTCGCGGAGGTCGTGGGCCCCACCCCCGGGATGCTGCGCAGGAGGTCGTCCTTCGCGCGCCAGGCTGGGCTTGTGCGTAACCGCTTCGTCAACTCGGTATCGAACTCCGCGATGCGCTTGTCCAACCAGGCGATGTGCCTTTTCAGGCTTTTCTGCTGCGCCTTCGAGGCACGCGCCAGGCGCAGAGACTCTTGAACACGCATCTCCACCAACTGGCGTCGGCGGGTCACCAGATCGTCCAACTCTCGGGTGGCCGCATCCTTGATCGGGCGCACCTTGGGCCGGATGGCGCGGCTGAAATCCGCCAGTACCAAGGCGTCGATCCGATCCGTCTTGGCCAGCTGCCCCGTGGCCTTGGCATAGTCCCGGACTTGACGGGGATTGACCACCACCACCGGCAACCCCGCTACCATCAGGCGAGTAGCCAGATCGAGCTCCAGGCCGCCCGTGGCCTCCAGGACGATGAGCTGCGGTTTGGCCTCGCTCAACCGGTGCATCACTTCGGTGATGCCTACCTCGTCGTGGGCAAGGCTAACGCTCTGTCCGGAGGGACGAAATCCTAGGTCCAGGGTGTCCTTGGAAATGTCGATGCCAACAAAGATCTCAGTATTCTCGTTCATACCCAGCCTTGCAAAAATGCGGGCTCACGGGCCCAAGCAACCGTTCGGGTTATGCAGAGACACGGTGCGGCGCCCAACGCTCCCCCACGGGCTCGCGGTCCCAAGGGTCGGACGAGCTGCCACACCGAACCGGTGGATAGCCGTAGAGTCTGTGAACCGTTCGCCTACGGCGACACGGGGCCATAGAGATAAAAAAGCGCAGGGGGTCTCCCCCGCATGCCCCATTGCTCACAACCTCCACCGCTCATCATTCTGTCTGTCTACAAGCCATGAAAGCAACATACAAGGGTCAGGGTGGGGGTAAACCCCTCACCGAAGCTGACGCACCTCGTCACAAGCCGACGCGCCGCGTCAACTCCGCCACCCGTTTCGCCCGTATCCGCAAGGCCGAACGCGCCCCGCACGCGCTTCCATCCCGCCCATTCCGGCATTCCACCTGAGTCGAGGGTAAGCTGGCACACCCGCTGCACTCAGGCCTAATGCCCGCTAACGACCGCGGGCGGAAGGGATGATGCCCGGTCGTGAAGCTCAAGTTCGATCGTCACGTTACGACACTGTCCAGGGCTATCGGACCCCCCAACACAGTTCAACCTCAATAGGAGTTTTATACATGAAGAAGTACCAGCAAGGTTTCACATTGATTGAGTTGATGATCGTCGTGGCGATCATCGGTATCTTGGCGGCGGTTGCCATTCCGGCGTATCAGGATTACACCGTCCGCGCGAGGGTGACGGAAGGTCTAGGGCTCGCCGCTGCGGCAAAGACCACGGTCACCGAAAACGCAGCAGTCGGTGGCGAGTTCGATGCGGGATGGACGCCTCCAACGGAAACCGATGCAGTAACGAGCGTTGGCGTTAGCGGTGGCGCGGCCGGCGTCGGTACCATCACCATTACATATACCGCGCTCGCTGGTGGCGGCACAATAACAATGGTTCCGACTTCTGGTGGCGCCGCTCTTGCCACCGGTACGCCGCCGGGAAACTCTATCGATTGGAATTGCACCGGTGGCACCCTCGCGGCCAAATACCGTCCTGCGAACTGCCGCCCCGTAGCGCCGTAGCCAGCGTAGCCCGGATGCAGCGCAGCGAATCCGGGAAACCAAGGCAACTCCAAAGCCCCTCCCCGCGAGGGGCTTTTCTTTTGCCGGACAGGCGTCGTTCCCTAAGTTCCGCTGCGCTTCACCGAGGCTACGATCGGCCACCACGGATATCCGCAACGTACCCATCGTAGCCCGGATGGAGCGAAGCGAAATCCGGAAAACCACCCTCACAGCCACCGCGGCGCCTCCGGGCACCCACCGCAACTCCAAAGTCCCTCCCCGCGAATGGCTTTTCTTTTTGCTCCGCGTCGTCCTCCCCGTGGTTTCGGTTATGCGCCACGTACGCACGCTGTCCGCGCACCCGAAAGGTCGGCGCAAGACACAAGGGCGATCGCACGGCAGGCGTGGCGCGCTTTCTCGAGACTTGCCCAGCCTTGCATCCAGAATCCAGCACGATATACTAGAGTACTTGCATCATGAAATGTGATGCAAATGAGTCAAGTTTATCTGGTGGCGAGTTGTGCCTCCTGGCAGGCTTGGTCGATGAGGGTTTGAAGCCTCTCGAAGGCAGCGCGGATAGGGGAGTG